>NZ_NFIA01000009.1:0-113294 GCF_002159375.1 Alistipes sp. An54 | reverse complement strand
GAAATATCATGTAGGCAACATCCGCAGGGAGTTGACAAAGCGGTGGTCTGTTCCTGTTGAACGCAAGATTGTCAAGATGATAAATGAGACCTTTGCCAAGCAGGCATCCATCGCAAAGAGCAAGGTCAAAACGGAACTGCAAAAGATATACGACAGTTTGGGCATTCAACAAACTGCAAAAGCGACCGATCTCGCCAAATGATACGAGGTGAAAATGACATCACCGAAAATCAATGGCAAAACAACGGCATGTATAGTTATCGTAAGAGATCGGATGATAGCACAATAATTATAATAACTTTGTAAAAAATAGTTGTTATATGAATATTGAAGACATAATAACAAATGCATATGAGCAGTTTGCGAAATTTGCAAATGAAGTAGACTCTGATTTTACACAGTTCCCCACAAATAAGCCTTCAAATTATAGAACACAAAAATTTAATGAGCTGACCTCGTTAAAATCCGTATTAAATAGTCTTGACATCAAAGATTATGTATATGAAGAATATAATTCAGAGGAGCCTGATTTTCTATTAAACATTGGAGGAGAACGTATAGGGATAGAAATTCTTAGTTACTATCCGAATTCAGCTATAATAAAAGATAAAAGACACTGGGATAATCTATGTAACCTCCTCTCAAAGGATCTTGCTGCATCATTAGATATGCCGCTATGTTTTCAGATTCAACTTAAGAATATCGCTTCTAAAGGATGTACCTATGACGAATTTATGACAGACTTTATTAGATACTACAAAGAAGGTAGAACAAACACAAAATATATAGCAAGCATAGATACCCATCAAGAGAAAAAGACTTTTGCTTGCATCAATCAAGGTTCTTTTTATATTTATGATATTGATATTCAAGAACTATATGAATATATCAAAGAGAAAAAGTACCACAAATTTAGAAATTACCAACAACACATAGGTACAGACAATATCTGGCTTATTGTGCAAATAGAATTATCATCTAATATAGATATCGAGAATGCTGCTCCTGGAATTATACAAGAGTCTCCTTTGTCAAAAATATTTTTGACAAAGGGACAAACTTCCCGATTGATATTCTCTAAGCAATAATACTGCTCACATACAAACACTCCGTAAAACACCCCTCCCCTTGTTCGGCATGGAAAGCGAATTTCGGGGAGGGATTTTTTGTGGCTGATTGTCGGGAATTTTTCCAGACTAACAACAAAAGCAACAGACAGATGATGAGTGTATTTATTCATCATCCAATTTGTAGCTTTATGCAATTACGTCCATCCATGCGCCGTGCAGCCAAAATGAGGCTGGCACTGGCTGGAGCCTCGGGGTCGGGAAAAACCTACTCCTCGCTCCTCATTGCTTACGGCATGGCCTCCGACTGGTCCCGTGTTGCCGTCATCGATTCCGAGAACGGTTCGGCCGATCTCTATGCCCATCTGGGCAATTATCAGGTTCTCACCCTGCCCGACTACTCTCCCGAGACCTACATCGAGGCCATCGGCATCTGTGAACAGGCGGGTGCCGAGGTCATCATTATCGACAGCATCTCCCATTGCTGGGATTACCTGCTCGATTTCCACGCCAACCTGCAAGGCAACTCCTTTGCCAACTGGGCCAAGGTCACGCCCCGTCAGAATGCCTTCATCCAACGCATTCTCAACTCCTCGTGCCACATCATCTGCACCATGCGCTCCAAGCAGGATTATGTCCTCTCGGACAAGAACGGCAAGATGGTCCCTGAGAAGGTGGGCTTGAAGGCCGTACAGCGCGATAACGTGGACTATGAGTTCACCGCCGTGCTGGACATCGCCATGAACCACAAGGCCACTACCTCCAAAGACCGAACGGGGCTCTTCACGGGTCGTCCCGAGTTCATGATAACCCCTGCCGTGGGGCAAGCCATCCTCAAATGGTGCAACCTAACGCAGACCGCGCAATCGAATCCTTCCACGCAAAACCTCCACAGCCATGCTTCCAGCCTTTCAGCCTGAACCCGAGTTTGCCGCAGGGTTGAATCTCCCCATCGTGGAGGAGCGTCCCGTAACGCCGATTGTGTCGTTGGGGAGTGTAACGCGTACCCGTCACTTTATCGAGGCCAACACCAGGCCTGTCGATATGGCCCATCTGAAAAACGATTGTGTCGTTCCCGTATTCAGCAAGGACAACGAGGTGACGATCTCCCACCAGAGTTTTATTGAAACGGTATTGGGCGCTATATTGACACCTTCCTTGACAGGTCGCTGAATGCAACGGAGCTGATTGCAGGAATCGGTCGGGCCTTGGAGGGTGATACCGAGTACAGTTGGTTTGTGGAGTAACGCTTTACAGAGACGAATACCCTTGCTGTCTTACGACGGCAGGGGTATTTTCTTATGCTCCAAACAAAGCGTACTAATATATAGCGAGATTGCTATATTATTTATAATCTACACTTTACAATTTGCTGCAAAATCTGCAACTTGCGAATATGGAATTTATGCTGACGTAAAGTCGGAATCCGAGGTTTTCAGGGTTCTGAAAAGCAGAATTTCAGGGTTTATGCAGGCGTAAAGTTGAAATTCGTGCAAATCTGCCCAAATTCAGAAGAACAAAGGTTACTTTCCACTCGAATTGCTATTGTCGGAAAACTTTGTTTTAGCGAAATTTGTATCAGCAACAACACCCGAATGGGCAAGATGTTTTGTAATTTCCGTCGAATATGTTACTTTTGCAGTAACATATTGAATACACGGAAAGTGTAGCTTATTCCTTTAGAGTGAACGTAGGAAATTCAATCTGAAGAGGGAATTAGCTGACATCTTGCCGCGTCATATCCATTCATGGATATAGGCGTGGTGTTGTTGCTTATTTTATCTTCAAGGTTTCCTACGACCTACTCTAATAGAATAAGTTTTCAGCACCACGCTTTCTGCTTTTTATAATCACTATCGAGGTGCGGATAGTAAGATTTTCTTACTATGAAGAAACTGATCTTATGGAGTTGTGCGTTTACATCCTCCTTTTTGCTTTCATGTGCACCTCAACGGATTACAGTTTATTGTGAACCGCATCAAGCGGCAATTTACATAGACGGTCAATATCAAGGTAATGGTATTATCAATTATTCCATCCCTCGAAAACAAAAATATATTGTTGTTTCTTGCACTGACGACGGAATATCATTTGTAAATCGCAGATTTTTCACAAAAGGGATAAAATCTGAGATTAGTATTTATTTGGATGAATATAAAACCTATTCATCTGATTCTAAGACACTATCAACTTATTAAAATACATTTCCAATGAAAAATCTATTTTTACTGCTCATCTTCTTATTAGGTGGGTTAAATCTTGCCAACGGTGCCAAAAGCAAAACATTCAAAGTAATGGCGCAGCCCAAAGAAGCCTCCATTTTTGTCAATAATCAGTTCGTAGGTTATGGCTTTGCAGAATTCAACAGGCCCAAAAAGAAAACAGATGTTATCGCAATTCGAATCGAGTGTGAGGGATATAAGCCTCTTGAAACGAAAATATATGCTGACGACGTTCGGAGTTCAGTTTCTTATACATTACAAGATGATGGTTTTTATCGGGCGACTGCGGCTTCAGGTTTAGTCAACAAATTTATGACTGTCACACTCGACAATTCCCTATATACGATTGATGAACAAGGGACAATCAATGTTACAAAAGCATGGGGACTATTGCATCAAATTCTCTTAAATTATTTTGAGGAAATTGCAACCACGGATTACAGTGGTGGTTATTTACAAACTCCGTGGCATTATAAGACCTTCCAATTGTCTGACAAGCAAATGCGAACACGTGTTACGGTAAGAGATATATCTACGCCTGCACAAGTTGCATTCCAGATAAAGGTTTCATCCGAGGTGGCGAGTGCAATGGCCGCCAGACACGGTGAATTTACCAATGTAGACCGCATCGTGAAAGAGTTGGAGCCGATGTTACAGGAATTGCAGACGCGATTAGGGAAAATGCACAGTTTATAATTATAAATCCCAGATTTAAGAATCATGAAAAAACTTATTTTGTGTGCAGTTCTTTTTTCTGCATCGGTATCAGTAAATGCACAAGGATATAAAGAAACATTTGATTCTAACTCATTGGAGTGGACGGAATGTGCATATAAGAATGGTATCGGAACCGCCATTATTGACAAAGGTGTGATGACCATTAAATCAAAAGGTGAAAAAAAAGGTTTATCTGCTGTGATGAGCGCCGCATCTGGCACATCTGTAAAAGCAGGAGAAAATACCTTCTTTGAAACTCATTGCTACGCTCCAATTGATGTGATGAAACCTTTCGAGATACAGGTAAAAGTTAATGTCAAACAGTTAGCAGAAGATCGATTAGTCGGTTTGGTATTCAATTATCGAGACGGAGGTAATTTTTATGCATTCTCCTTCAATGACGATTTCGTCAAATTTACTCGATATGAAGACAATATGATTGTCGGCGATATTATGCAAGGTATCAAATGGACAGGTAAGCGTCGTTCGGACATGGAGTGGGCCTTGATCAGCGACGGCCAGACTTTAACATTCAAAGTCGATGGAGTATCTATATTGACAATTCGCTATATGCCTTTGCAGTATAATGGATTTGGATTTTATACATTCGGCAATCAGGAATTGGTTGTAGACGAAGTCGAGTTTAGACAATAAAAGATATTAGTACTGTGCATTAGGACAGACTTGTGCAGACGGTCTATATTATACCGCTCTGCACAAGTTTGTCCTTTATTATCTGGCAATAGACAGGTTCCTGCTTCAACGAGAAATATTTGGAACAATTCATATAAATTACCTATCTTTGTTCATACGATATGCCGAAACTATATATCATAGCAGGTTGCAACGGTGCAGGGAAAACGACTGCATCCTACACCGTGTTACCCGAAATGCTCGGTTGTAAAGAGTTTGTCAATGCAGACGAGATTGCAAAGGGGCTATCACCGTTCAATCCCGAAGGTGTGGCCATCGAGGCTGGACGGTTGATGTTGCAACGCATGGAGGATTTGCTTTCAGAGGGTGCGGATTTTGCTTTTGAAACGACATTGGCAACCCGTTCCTATGTAAAGTTTATCGAACGGGCTCACGCAAAAGGCTATTTCGTAACCTTGCTTTATTTCTGGTTGCCGACACCCGAACAAGCGATCGAGCGCGTTGCAACACGGGTAAGCGAGGGTGGCCACAATATCCCATCGGATGTAATTCGCCGTCGTTATGCAAACGGACTATGCAACTTGACAATGCTTTATACACCCGTTTGCGATTTTTGGACGATATACGACAATAGTTCGGCAGACGCAGAAATTAAAATCATTGCATCAGGAGAGAAGGATGCAACAATTCAAATTGAAGATACGTTATCTTATAAAATCATTACAGACCATGAGCGAGATTGAAATCAAACAAATGCAGGAAAAGATTAATGCAGGGATTTTGCTTGCCCGCAAACGTCTGATTGAAAAGACAAAAAAAGAGGACGGGGAATTGGTGATTGTGCGTGATGGTAAGGTTGTACGGGTAAAAGCCAAAGACCTCAAATAATCCATATCTATATTAACGATACATCCTCGGCCATGCAGTCGAGGATTTTTGTTTATAGAGACAAAAGCAATCAATCTTTTCCAAGGACAGACTTTGCAAGGGGGCATATTTGAGCCCCTTTGCGAAAGTTTGTCCTTTCTTTTATGTCATATCAACACAATTCACTTATTGTTTAACCAACCGTGGTTTTGCACCCGTGTAAACTGCCGTGTAAACCGTAGATAGTTTGTTGATGCAATTGTCTGGTTAATAGATTTTTAATGGTGATTTGTGACGTCTGGGGGCGTGTGTCGCTGGTTCGAATCCAGTCACCCCGACTGAATAAAAGGCTTGACAATCACATGATTGCCGAGCCTTTTTTATGAGAAATTGTGATGCTATGAAAAAGTTTTTTTGTATTTGTTGTCTTTTTTGAGGGCAATTGCTAATGTTATAGCCGGAAATTATTTTGAATTAACCCCGCATGGTTTTAAATTTGCGGGAAGTAAGGACTTTGTGGTTGTCGCTGTTGATGAAAATAAAACAGGTAAGGAAATTTTGTCTGATCTGAGATGTTGTATTCAAAATACATTACCAGTTGATAATGACAATAGTTGAATTGTCAATGAGAATCAAATTATGGTGTCATCTTATAAACTGGATCTCTATAGACTTAAAGCAGGTCCTTTGGTAAATTTTATCATGGACTTGGATTTTACATTGAGGTTTGAGGTTAAAGATGCAAATTTCGGATAGATGCACCTGTAATAAAAAATATTGGTGTTCATCGTTTTATGATTCCTCGTATGGTTGTATTTGCCAATCCTAAGGATTATAAAGAGTTTACAAAAAACAATTTATTTTCAATTATTCCGATGGATCTGTTCGAAATGCAGAGGCAAAATACGCCATCGAAAGCTATATAAATAACATTCTATCTGGAATAATTGAAAAGGTGAAAGCCAATAACAATGCTGAAGATTGGTAAAATTGTTGAATTGGCTTTTGATGATTTAACAAAAGTTAGTTTGTCATGAGAATTACTCCCGATTGCGTGACAACACTCCATCCCGACGAGATCTTCGTCTTCGGAAGCAACCTTGCCGGGATGCACGCCGGTGGTGCCGCCCGGTTGGCCCTCCAGTGGTTCGGAGCCGTTTGGGGGCAAGGTGTCGGCCTGCAGGGGCAGAGTTATGCCATCCCGACCATGCAGGGCGGCGTGGAGACCATTCGCCCCTATGTTGACGAATTCATTGCCTTCGCCCGGCAACATCCGCAGCTGAAGTTTCTCGTCACCGAGATCGGTTGCGGCATCGCGGGTTTTTCGCCGGAAGAGATAGCGCCTCTTTTTGCCGCGGCCCGCGATGTGGAGAATATTTCGCTGCCCCGTCGCTTCTGGATGCTGTTCGGCTGTTGAACATGCGGACGCGAAAAGGGCGGAACGACTGATGTCGCTCCGCCCTTCTGTTTATGTGTACCTTTGCCGGTCGGGTTTTTCGGGTTGCTCCAGGTCCTTCCTGCGGCCGGTTGGGTTTCACGGCTTGCACCGGGCTCTCTTTGTGGTCGGTCGGGATCACAACCAGCGCCGGTCCTTTCCTGCTCGCCGGTTCTTTCCTGCTCGCCGGTTCTTCACGCTTGCCCCCCCCCTGCTGGGTCACTCGTTAAAACTCCGAGGTAAAGTGGAAGCGGATATCCTTGAAGTTCTCCTGGGCCAGCGCCAGCGCATAACTCGTGTCGGCCAGGAAGACGTCGCGGCCGTGTTTGTCGACAGCCATGTTGGTGTGTTTGCGGCGTTTGAAGTCGGCCAGCTGGGCGGCGTTGTCGCTCTCGATCCAGCAGGCCTTGTAGATCGAGATCGGCTCCCAGCGGCACGCGGCGTTGTACTCGTGCTCCAGACGGTACTGGATCACCTCGAACTGCAGCGCTCCGACCGTACCGATGATCTTGCGGCCGTTGAGCGACGACGTAAAGAGCTGCGCCACGCCTTCGTCCATCAGCTGGTCGATACCCTTGGCCAGCTGCTTGAATTTCATCGGGTCGGCGTTCTCGATGTAGCGGAACTGCTCCGGGGCGAACGACGGAATGCCCGTGAACTTGAGCTTCTCGCCCTCGGTGAACGTATCGCCGATCTTGAAGTTGCCCGTATCGTGCAGACCCACGATGTCGCCCGGATAGGCCGTGTCGATGACCGATTTCTTTTCGGCCATGAAGGCTGTCGGCGAGGAGAATTTCATCTGCTTGCCGCTGCGCACGTGGAGGTAGTTCTTGTTGCGCTCGAAGATACCCGAGCAGATCTTCAGGAAGGCGATGCGGTCGCGGTGGTTGGGATCCATGTTGGCGTGGATCTTGAAGACGAAGCCCGTCATCTTGGGTTCGGAGGGCTCTACCGTGCGGGTTTCGGTCTGCGAGGGGCGCGGCGAGGGGGCGATGCGGATGAAGCACTCGAGCAGCTCCCTCACGCCGAAGTTGTTCACCGCCGATCCGAAGAAGACCGGGGCCAGTTCGCCGCGCAGGTAGGCTTCGCGGTCGAATTCGTCGTAAACGCCCTCGACCAGTTCGACATCCTGGCGCAGCTGGTCGGCGTATTTCGTTCCGATGTGGTCGTCGAGCACCGCCGACGAGAGGTTCGAGATCTCGACCGTCGAGGCGTCGGCCGTGAACTTCTCGTCCGAGGTGAAGAGCGAGAGGTGGCGCTCATAGAGGTTGTAGACCCCCTTGAACGTGGGGCCGTTCGAGATCGGGAAGGTCAGCGGCCGCACGCGGATGTGCAGCTCCTTCTCCACCTCGTCCAGCAGGTCGAAGGGCTCCTTCGAGGGGCGGTCCAGCTTGTTGATGAAGACCATCACGGGCGTCTGCCGCATGCGGCACACCTCCATCAGCTTGCGGGTCTGGGACTCGACGCCCTTGGCGCCGTCGATGACGATGATCACCGAATCGACGGCCGTCAGCGTGCGGTAGGTATCCTCGGCGAAGTCTTCGTGGCCCGGCGTGTCGAGGATGTTGATCTTGCGGCCCTCATACTCGAAACCCATCACCGACGTGGCCACCGAGATGCCGCGCTGGCGCTCGATCTCCATGAAGTCGGAGGTGGCTCCCTTCTTGATTTTGTTGCTTTTGACGGCTCCCGCCACGTGGATGGCGCCGCCGAAGAGGAGCAGTTTTTCGGTAAGGGTGGTTTTTCCCGCATCGGGGTGGGCGATGACGG
Source organism: Alistipes sp. An54 (assembly GCF_002159375.1). Taxonomy (NCBI): domain Bacteria; kingdom Pseudomonadati; phylum Bacteroidota; class Bacteroidia; order Bacteroidales; family Rikenellaceae; genus Alistipes; species Alistipes sp. An54. The sequence goes on along the minus strand of NZ_NFIA01000009.1, from coordinate 104,562 downwards.
CAAAGGTCCGCCGTCGGGTGATCTCTTCCTGTAGGGTCATGTATCAGGCTTTCGGGTAATCCATATTGTAGTGACATCCCACCGACTCCTTGATCTCGCGCCCCTGCTTGATGATCAGGTAGGCCACGGCGATCATGTTGCGCAGTTCGCACAGCTCGCGGTTGGGTTTGGTTTTGCTGTAGAGCTCCTCGGTCTCCTCGAAGAGGATCGACAGGCGGCGCATGGCGCGTTTGAGCGAGAGGTTCGAGCGCACGATGCCCACGTAATTGGTCATGATCTGCTGCACCTCGCGTTTCGACTGGATCAGCATCAGCATCTCCTCGGTGTGCTGCGTTCCCTCGAAGTCCCAGTCGGGGATCCCCTCCTGGAAATCGACCTTGTCGACCAGCGGGGCCGTATGGCGGGCGGCCTGGTCGGCGTAGACCACCGCCTCGATGAGCGAATTGGAGGCCAGCCGGTTGGCGCCGTGCAGCCCCGTGCAGGAGGTTTCGCCCAGGGCGTAGAGGTTGCGGATCGAGGTCTCGCCGTTGGTGTCGACCTTCACGCCGCCGCAGCAGTAGTGGGCCGCCGGCGTGATGGGGATCCAGTCCTTGGTGATGTCGATGCCGATCGAGAGGCACTTCTCGTAGATGTTTGGGAAGTGGCTGCGCACCGAGTCGGGATCCTTGTGCGTGACGTCGAGGTAGACGTAGTCCATGCCCAGACGGGTCATTTCGCGGTAGATGGCCCGGGCCGTCACGTCGCGCGGTGCGAGCGACTTCATCGGGTGGTACTTGTCCATGAACTCCGTGCCGTCGGGCAGGCGCAGGATGGCGCCGAAGCCGCGCATAGCCTCGGTGATCAGGAAGTTGGGCTTTTCGCCCGGGTTGTAGAGCGTCGTGGGATGGAACTGGATGAACTCCATGTTCTCGGTGATGGCCTTGGCGCGGTGGCACATGGCGATGCCGTCACCCGTGGCGACAATCGGGTTCGAGGTCGACGAGTAGACGTTGCCGCAGCCGCCCGTGGCGACGATCGTGAACTTCGAGAGGATGGTCTCGATCTCGTTCGTGTCGATGTTGAGGACGTAGGCCCCGAAGCAGGCCAGCCCGCGCGTGTGGCGCGTGACGAATTCGCCCAGATGGTGCTGCGTGAGCAGGTCGATGGCGAAGTGGTGCTCGAGGACCGTGATGTCGGGATGCTTGCGGACCGACTCCACGAGGGCGCGTTCGATCTCGGCGCCCGTGAGGTCTTCGTGGTGGAGGATCCGGTGTTCGGAGTGGCCGCCTTCGCGGTTGAGTTCAAAACGTCCGTCGGGGGTCTTGTCGAAGCGCGTCCCCCAGGCGATCAGGTCGGCGATCAGCTCCGGAGCGCGGCGTACGACCAGCTCGACGGCCTTGGGGTCGCACTTGCCCGCGCCGCAGACCATCGTGTCGTGGATGTGTTTCTCGAAGGTGTCGGGGGCGTAGGTGACTGAACAGATACCGCCTTGTGCGTAGTTGGTGTTGCACTCATTCATTTCGCCCTTGGTCACGATCGTAACGTGCCCGTGGGCAGCGGCTTTCAGCGCGAAGGAGAGACCCGCGGCGCCGGAACCGATAACCAGGAAGTCGGTTTTCATCGTTTTTGAACATTAAGCGCCGCAAAGTTACAAAAAATCGTAACTTTGCCGCAAAATTACGGGCAAAAATGGAAAGACACATCGACATAAACCGTTTTGATTACGACCTTCCGGACGAGCGGATTGCCAAATTCCCGCTGGCCGAACGCAGTGCCTCGAAACTGCTCGTTTATCGTGGCGGCGAGATCTCCGAGCGTCATTTTGCCGACATCGGCGAGGTGCTGCCCGCCGGCGAACTGCTGGTCTTCAACAACACGAAGGTGATCCGTGCGCGGATCATCATGCACAAGCCTTCGGGCGCGCGCATCGAGGTCTTCTGCCTCGAACCGCACCGCCCGGCCGACTACGAGCGGGCCTTTGCCGTCGTGGGCCGCTGCGAGTGGTCGTGCATCGTGGGCAACCGCAAGAAGTGGAAGGAGGGCTACGTGGAGATCAACTTCGAACACGAGGGCCGGGCCGAATATCTCCGGGCGTGGCTTACGGAGGACCGCGGCCGCGAGTGCACGGTGCGCTTCGAGTGGACGGCGCCGATGACCTTCGGCCAGCTGCTGGAGCATCTGGGGCGCATCCCGATCCCGCCCTACCTGAACCGCGAGAGTGAGGAGATCGACAATACGCGTTACCAGACCGTCTATTCGAAGTTCGAGGGGTCGGTGGCGGCCCCCACGGCCGGACTGCACTTTACGCCCGAACTGATCGACGCGATGAAGGAGCGCGGCTTCGAGTTCGAGGAGGTGACGCTGCACGTCGGGGCGGGGACGTTCCTGCCCGTGAAGGACGAGGATGCCGCCCGCCATCCGATGCACACCGAACACTTCGAGGTGCGTCGCGCAACGGTGGCCCGGCTGCTCGAACGCTGGGGCCACATCACGGCCGTCGGCACCACCTCGGTGCGGACGCTGGAGTCGCTCACGGCGCTTGGCTGGCGCATCCGCACCGCGGGGACGCCCGATGCCGACCGCGTGATCGGCCAGTGGGAACTCTACGACATCCCGTCGGACTATACGGGCCGTGAGGCGCTCGGCGACCTGCTGGCCTGGATGGATCGTGAGGGGACTGACCGGCTGAAGGCCGCCACGCAGATCATGATTACGCCGCTGGGCTACGAATTCCGCATCGTGCACAACATCGTCACGAACTTTCACCAGCCCAAATCGACGCTGCTGCTGTTGGTTTCGGCCTTTGTGGGCGACGATTGGCGGCGCATTTACGACTATGCCCTTTCGCACGGCTTCCGTTTCCTGAGCTACGGCGATTCGTCGGTGCTCATGCGGTAGGGACTGGCGACGGGGCCGGATAGTGATCGGACGGGCCTCTCCTGGCGGGAGTGGCCCGTCCGCTATTGTAGGACGGATCGTTCGGTGGAGGGGTGTGCGAACGGCCTTTCGGAGCCGGGCATGTCGTCCGCCCGGGTCAGAAGTCGTACCCGATGCCGACCGAGACGCTGCGGCTTCGCAAATCCGAGATCCCGGCGGGCAGTAGCGGAGTCTGACTGCCGTTTCCGGCAAAGAGATTGCACAATCCGGCGTCGAATCCGGCCTGGATGCAGATCCGGCGGATCGAGACCTCGACACCGAGCCGGATGCCCAGATTGCTGCGGCGGAGGAATCCCGCCGCTCCGAACAGATCGCTCCAGGCGTCCGCCGTGCGGGCCTTGCCGCCGATCCCCACGCCGTAGCAGAGGCCGCCAAAGGGGCGGATGCAGCTCTGTTTGCCGATCCCGAAGCGCCAGGTGAGCAGCAGCGGAACCTGCAGATACATCGGCCGGAACGAACAGCCCTCATAACGCCCTCCGCGACTGGAAAAGTCGACGCCGCTCTCTATATAAAGAGGTAGGCCGCGCCACAGCAGCACCTGGTCCGATACGGCGAAACGAAATCCGAGGCGCGGATCGGTCGTTCCGCGGACATATTCGCCCCGGGCCCGGATGCAGGCCACTTCGAGGCCCGTCCGGACGCCCAGCAGATTCTTTTCGAAGCCTTGTGCCCACACGCACGGGCCCGTCAACAGCAGACAGAGAAGCGGAATCAGTCGTTTCATGGATGGGTAACTCTTGCCGGATTGTCCGCCCGGCGCAACTCCCGGCGGGGCGACGCCCGATGCGGACGAATTCCGAAGTCCAAAGATACGTTTTTTTCGGAAATCTCCGAGCCGCCGATCTGCCGCGGCGGCATTTTTGCACGTTACGGTGCGGGTTTTTCCTCCCTGTGGCGGCCTGGGAGAGACCTTTGCACGTTGTGCTTCCGGGACGGCTGCCCCTTGCGGTGTCGGCGCCGTGAAAAAAATAACAATATTGAAACCGTTATTCGCGATTATTTTGTACCTTTGCGGTGCCATTGAAGGAAAAGTATTTTCAAGTACATAACATTCAAACTATTACAACTATGCAGATTGTAGAGATTCATGCAAGAGAGATCCTCGACTCGCGAGGCAATCCGACCGTTGAGGTCGAAGTTCGCACCGTATCCGGTGCTTTCGGTCGTGCTGCCGTTCCGAGCGGCGCTTCGACGGGCGAGAATGAGGCCCTGGAGCTCCGCGACGGCGACAAGAACCGTTACCTGGGCAAGGGCGTTCTCAACGCTGTGAAGAATGTCAACGAGGTGATCGCTCCGGCCATCATCGGCATGAACGTCTCCGATCAGGTCGGCATCGACAAGGCCATGATCGCTCTGGACGGCACGCCGACCAAGTCGAAGCTCGGCGCCAACGCCATCCTCGGCGTATCGCTGGCCGTAGCCCGCGCCGCTGCCAACTACTTCGGAATGCCCCTCTACCGCTATATCGGTGGTGCCAACGCCAAGACGCTGCCCGTTCCGATGATGAACATCATCAACGGCGGTTCGCACTCCGACGCCCCGATCGCTTTCCAGGAGTTCATGATCCGTCCCGTAGGCGCTCCCTCGCTCAAGGAGGGTGTCCGCATGGGTGCCGAGGTCTTCCACAACCTCAAGAAGGTGCTCCACGAGCGCGGACTTTCGACGGCCGTAGGTGACGAGGGCGGCTTCGCTCCCGCACTCAACGGTACGGAGGACGCTCTGGAGTCGATCATCAAGGCCATCGAGAAGGCCGGCTACGTTCCCGGAAAGGACGTCATGATCGGTATGGACTGCGCTTCGTCGGAGTTCTACAAGGACGGCGTTTACGACTATACGGTATTCGAAGGCGAGAAGGGTGCAAAGCGTACCTCGAAGGAGCAGGTCGAGTACCTGAAGGGTCTGGTTGCCAAGTACCCCATCGACTCGATCGAGGACGGTATGTCGGAGAACGACTGGGAAGGCTGGCAGCTGCTGACCGCCGAACTGGGCGGCAAGTGCCAGCTCGTCGGTGACGACCTCTTCGTAACGAACGTCAACTTCCTGAAGAAGGGTATCGAGATGGGCTGCGCCAACTCGATCCTGATCAAGGTTAACCAGATCGGTACGCTGACCGAGACGCTCGACGCCATCGAGATGGCTCACCGCGCCGGCTACACGACGGTAACGTCGCACCGTTCGGGCGAGACCGAGGATTCGACGATCGCCGACATCGCCGTGGCTACGAACTCGGGCCAGATCAAGACCGGTTCGATGTCGCGTTCGGACCGTATGGCCAAGTACAACCAGCTGCTCCGTATCGAGGAGGAGCTCGGCGACGAGGCTATCTACGGCTACAAGAAGGTTTACCGCAAGTAATCCGCAAGGGAGGTGCGGCGGAGGGGGCGATTCGAAGGAATCGGAAACCCTGCTGCGCAACTCCCGGCCCGATACAGGGAAAAGAGGGAAGGATCAGACTCCTTCCCTCTTTCTTTTCTTTGCTTCTTTCGATTCCGATGCTGCTTCTCTCGCTCTCGGCCGCCCGGGGACAATCCGCCGCAGTGAAGGGCTATACGGCGGAGAATTTTTTTTTTCCCCCCCCCGGAAGGTGGGGATCTTGCTCGGCCCCGGTGTCAATATCTGCCGCAGTCCGCTCTGCGGCCGGAGTTTCGAATATTTCGGCGAGGATCCCTATCTGACCTCGAAGACGGCCGTGGGGTATATCTTCGGCCTGCAGAACGGGGGCGTCATGGCGACGATCAAGCACTTCGCGCTCAACAACCAGGAGTGGAGCCGCCACCATGTCAGCCCCGCATGCATCTGTTTAGCGGTCAGTTGACGGCGATTGTCGGCAACGACGACCGTCCGGGAGAGATTCTGGTCCGGGTAACGGCCCGGGGGCTGAAGCCGGCCGAGCTGCGTATTGCGGCGGAGTGAGGCGACCTGCCGGGGCCGGGCTTTCCGGAGCAACCCCGAGGCAGTCCCGAAGCCCTCCCCCCCCCTCTCCTCCTGCCAATAGACAACAAAAAGGGCCTCTTTTTTTCAAGAGGCCCTTGCGGGTGGAAGAAGGGGCTCGAACCTAAAATTATTTGCCTCTATATATCAATGTGTTGTAGCTGATTCTTTGTTGTCGGGTCATTGGTTTGTTGGAGTAATTTTACGTCCCAATACTTTCCCTTGCTACAAAGCAAAGATACGTTATATGTTTCTCATCTCAAAATAAGATCCAATAAATTTGATATCCGATTCTTGGGTACGATTAGGGGATAGTCGCAGTCGACCACCAGCACTTTGCATTTGCAGATGTAGTGCAGATAGCTGGCAAGAAGCGTCGTAAGGGCCGACTTGCCGACACCTCCCTTCTGATTGCAGATGGAGATGTTCCAGGAACCGGATGTTTGTTGATCGGAAGTTTTCATCGTTTGATGATTTGAGGGATCGATGATTTGTCGTGTCGGATTTTCAGCGCTATATCCATGAATGTGCATGAATCTCTTTTCGGATGGATATTTCCAGAATTCCGGAAATCTGTAAATCCGGAAATATTTATTTGGAGAAATCTTTTTTCCATCGATATCCATGCCGTCATGTGTCGGTTTGAATCCATCTGCCCGCAAGGCCATGCGGTTTTTCGGGGGGGCTCCGGAGGCCTTGCATGGCCGACAACCGCGCTTTTTAATCCCTGAAGATCCTCGTAATATTGCAGCGGAGAATCCGTCCGTGATTTTTCGTTTCGGAACTGCTTTTTCAGGAGAGGAATTGTCCTCTGCGAATGCCGAAACTGTACCCGTCGCCTGACGGGAGCGAGGTGTACCTTTGTCCGACAACCGGCGGTTTGTCCGACAAAGGTCCTCGCTCTGCGAGGCGGGTGAGGTTCTCCCAAGGCGAACCCCAAAACTTCTATTGAATGACCCGTCCGCGAAAACACAACCCCAAATTCCCGATCCCGAGTTACATATACTTGTCCTGTCTCAGCGAGGAGTATTGCGGATATGAGGTTGGGGGCGACCGTTGCTTTTCATTTCATTGGTCGTATTACAGTCGGAAGTGTTTGGGTAAAGGAGATCTGGACATATGGACCGTCGGGAGTCGGAATACGGATGGATGATTCGCTTTGGGACGGTTCAAGTCGCGTTTCCGAGGCGATCTGGGCCGCATTTCGGTATTCCGATTCGGCCAGCGGATAGATCACTTGCAGCAGAGACAGCGGTTTCAGATCCTTCACGCGGGTCGTCGAGTAGGTCGTATGGAATGATCGATAATTGACGCGCTGCTCCGCTTCAAGCCGATAGGCGTGCATGTAGCCCGGGACGAACTGTTTGTGCCCGCACTCCATGTCGGTCGGCGAGAGATACTTCACCAGCATGCAACGTTTCTCGCGTGCCCGACCGTCCGGTTGCGGAAACCGCCCGTCATCAAAGGCGACAAAATAGTCCCGGCCACGCTCCTTGAGCGTGTAAAGCTGCCAGAGCTGGCCGACATCCATCCCGATGCAGCGTTCCGTGGGGTGGAACGTGTCCCGGATGACGAGTATGCCCTCCCGGGTCAGAACGATCTCCCGGGTCAGTTTGGCCCCCGGCTCCATGTAGTTGTCGTATTCGATCCGTGCATAGGCATCCTGCCTTAGTTGTTTGACGATCGCTTCCCGGACTTTGCACGCCAATACCGCGCAACCCATGTCCAATTGCCGGGCGCACCAGCCCCGAAAGTGAAAACAGGGCAGCGGCCCCTCGTACTTGTAGTCCAGACAGATCCGGTCATACCGCTTCGGATCGATCTCCATCTCCATGAACGACTCGGGGAGAAGCCGGCTCACCACCTCGTTCGTAAACAGATTCCACTGGATTTGTTGTGCCCTGTCACCTTCGGTGCGATCTTCGACGCTTTCGATCCTTACGGCCGGATTGTGTTGCTGCAGATTGCGATCCCAGAGTTCTGCTGTCTCGAATCCGTCGATCAGCAGCGTATCCTTGGGTCCGACCAGCCGGAGATTGTCGAAGACGATATGGTTCAGATCCTTTTGTGGAAAGGTTCTGAAATCGAGCTTGCGACTGCCGAAAATGTATTTTTCACCTTTGGGTTGGAGCCGATCTATGGGAATTGTCATGGTATTCCAGACGTGTTTGGCCGGATGCCCCGGAAAGTTTCCCGCCGGTGTCATCCAGAAGAGGTTGGCGAAGTTGGCTCCCGAGGTGCCCCGGCGTCCCAGACTATGGAAGAGCGGGATCCCTCCTGCTTCGTAGTAGAGGATGGCCGATTCGCGGAATTCGTGCGCATGGCTCCCCCGGCAGTAGAGATCCATGGCGATCATGGCATCTCCGGGGCGGTTTCCCGTTTTCAGGACCAGCTTGTCGAAAGTCAGGGCTCCGGAATCCAGACGCCGCTTCGAAACAAACGAAAGACGTCTGTCCGAGGCGTGTGAGGAGGAGGAAAGCTCCAGTTCGGCCAGCAGCAGCGAGCGGAACATCTGATCGTCGCTGATGATGGCCGGATGGCCGTATGACGACATGATCCTTTGCGCCTCGTCGGAGAACGACGCGTCATCGAAGCTTCCGGCCGCCACTTCCATCATCAGAACCAGATCGAGCGGCAGTTGGTTGTGGTAGAAATAGCTGTCGCCGAATTCGGGCAGCATGATTGCCGGGCTCATCATGTCGCGCCACCGCAGAAAGTAGTCGCGGAATCCGGGCGTGGAGAGTAGCTCCATCCGGTTGTCGAGCCGGAGCAAGTCGTAAAAATAGGCGGCGCCGAGTGTCGAGTAGTTGCTGGCATTCTCGTTGAGGTCGCATTTCCGGATGATGCGGTTGACTACCTCGTTGCAGAGTGAGTCGGCCTCGGTCCGTCCCGGCAGGTCGGGGAAGGTCAACGACAGTGCTCTGACCGCTACGTAGGTGGCCATGTGGATATTGTGGTCCCACATCTCCTCGAGGGAGACCCTTGCGACAGAGTGACGGGGTGAGAACCAGTGCATGAACCCTTCGGCCAATTTGCGGGCGCGTGTGCGGCGGTCTCCGGTCAACAGGCCCGATGTGTCGAGACGTCGGGTCATAAGGGCAAAGGGACGATAGGCGTGGAAGTCGGCCGTCAGTCGCTTCCCATCCACCTGATCGAGGTAGCAGTCGTACATTTTCAGGGCGACATCTACATATCGCTTCTCTTCGTCTGCAAGGCCGACCACGTAGCACAAGTATCCCAGATTGATCATGCTCACGTCGCCGTTCCAAGGCGATTCGCGGCGGTCATGGCCGGTTTTCCCCCGCTCGAAGGCGGCAATGGCCCGGTCGGCCCGCTCGCGGAAGAGTTCCGTGTAGCGGTTGGCGGCCGCGCCTTTGCCTCCGGAGAGCAGCAACAGCAGCAGAAGCGCCGCAGCAAGTCCTCGTTCGAAAAGCCGTGTCATGGCGTCGGACGGTTAGCGGACATCATCCCAGTTGTCCGAGCGGAACGACGATACCGGCAGTCCGTTCGAACCGTAGAGCGATCCCCGGATATACCCCTTGAAGGCGTAGCGCACGGCTACGGGATCCGGAACCTGGGACGACTCCACGACAATCTTCCCGTTGACAATGGCAGCCGTTGCCGGATGGAAAACCCGATCAGCGCCGGCAAGTTCGAACCCGGTCAGCGGTTGCCCGAACGAGGTGAATCCGCTTCCCGTATGATCGAAGATGAGGGTGGCTTTGCCGTCGGCGTACTCCGCACGGCGGAATTCCGGGGCACGGTAGGGCAGATTCGGGAATCCGTAGTTGCGGGCCAGTGCGATATAGGCGAGACGTTCGCCTGCCACCTGTTTGTTGGCAGGGTGGATGCAGTTCTGTTCGCCCGTATCCATCAGAATAGCGATACCCGTGTCGGGCTGGGTTTGGGCAATTTTCATTTGTGCCTCCCGCAGGAAGGCATTTCCAGCCTGATCGCTGAATCGGAACGGTGCGATCTGACACAGATAGATCGGGAACCGTTTGCCTCCCCAACGCTTGGTCCAGGTATCGTGCATGGCGGCAAACATCCGGGGATACTCCTGGTATCTCCCTACGTTAGCTTCTCCTTGATACCATATGGCGCCTCGGATGGCATATCCGGCGATGGGATGGATCATGGCATTGTAGAGGACGGTCGGGACAAGAACTTTTTTCTTTTCTCGGGAGATGTCGTTTGGAATGGCGATTTTCGGGAACTCACGGGTGAAGGCCTCACGCGGGATCCAGGCTTCGATGGCTGATCCGCCCGCGCTGCTGTGGATGATGCCGACCGGAACATCGAGCACCTCTTGCAACAGGCGCGCGAAATAGTATCCCGTGGCCGTGAACTCTGCAGTCGTATTGGGCGAGGCTGACTCCCAGCGCCCCGTGCAGCTCTCCTGCTCCTGAAGAGTCATTGCCTTGCCGACGGTGAAGCAGCGCAGGAAGTCGTTCTTCGAGTGGACGATGGCATCCTGTCCGCCGAGAATCGGCTGCGAGGAGTAGCCTTTCATGGGCATCTCCATGTTGGACTGTCCGCTGCAAAGCCAAACTTCACCGATTAGAACGTTGCTGAAGGTCCGGCTTCGGCCGTCGGCGCTGACTGTGATCTGTTGCGGATCGTATGAGGCCACGGGTGTGGGGATGACCAGGCGCCAGGTGCTGTCCTTGCTGACCTTCGTTTCGATGGCATTCTCCTGCCAGCTGACTGTTACGGAGATGGTGTGTCCCGGCAGGGCTCGGCCCCAGATCGGAGCATCGGTCTGCTGTTGCAGCACCATGTTGTCCTTGAAGATGGGGGCAATCTGCACTTGGGCATTCGCATGCATGGCACCTGCACAAAGTGCAAATGCGGAGAGTGTCGAAATGAGTCTCGTGTTCATGGTTTTCATCATTGGGTTTATTGGATATGTATGAGAATCGGATGGTTGATAGCTTGCGCATAGCGGTCGATCATATCCAGGAAGTAGAATCGATCCCGGAACCGGGGATCACGATGCTCCCACGCGGCGCAGACCCGGTATTGATAGCGTCCGTTCGCATCGGGCCGCAGTGCCATGCACCATGTTTTGCGCAGATCACCCTCTTCTTCGGGACTGTGGAACGATCCGGCCGCATTTTCTGCGGGCAGAATCAGTCCCATACCGATATAGTACTCCTTGTTGTAACTTTGCAGATCGTGGGTCGCCATCGAGACCAGTCGGTCTTCGTGTGAGTGTTCGACATAAGGCTGGCTGTTTCGACTGGCGACGATTCCTGTTACCAGCGAACTCCCGGCGGGAAGTTCCGAAACGGTCATCATCTGTTCATACCCGTAATATCCGCCCCAAATGGTCACTTCCTGATGCAGGTGCCCGATTGTTGCTCCTGCAGCGTGCCAACCGTAGAAATCGAGGGTAAAGCGCGAACGGACCGGTCCCTCGAAGAGAAGCGTGAAACGGGTGGAGTCGACATTGTCGGTCGTACACTCGGCAGGGACTCCCAACAGGGTCAATCCTTTACCGGAGCGCAGGGCTACGCCGCCCAGTCCGAACGACTGGGCCGCACTCAGGATGTCGCGCCCCCAGTCGGCCCAAACATGATAGGTGTCTCCGGGTTTCCCGTCGGGCTTGATTCCGACGCTGTCCAAAACCATTTTCTCAGTTCGCTTTCCGAACAGATCGCGACAATTGCGGCCGTCGAAATAGTGGCGGAACCCCATTTTATCGTTCTCCCAGGCTGGACCGTCCATCTGATAGGGATAGGTCGCGGCATCGCGCGGCAAGCCGTATCTCCCGTGTATGTCGTTTGTCTGTTCGTGGATATGTCCGTCTTCCCCGACCTTCCCGTAGCGGATGTTCGTACGGGATGCGAAATGGGGGTATTCGGACGGGTCGATCCATTCGAGGTCGATCGTCATCCGTTGCTGCGGGGCGAATGAACAGAGGAATGCCACCTCGTCGGGGTGGCCGTCAGCGTCGAGATCATCAAATTGACAGGGAATGATCTCTCCCTGTTCGTTTTTCAGCAATGGCATGGCATTCCGGCAGTCTCCCAATCGGGAGAACGCGATTGTAAGGGACTCGTCCTCCCGAGTGAATGAAAGCGGATTCTCCAGGATCAATTGTTTGGCCCGTGGCGTGGAGGTGCAGGCACTTAGAAACAGCAGCCCCCAGAAAGGTAGTAGGCGGTTCATGGCTCGGAGGGGTAAGTTTTCTTGGGTTTTTTTATACAAAGGTAGGCTGAATCCCTCGTTTTATCCCCTATTTTTGTCTCATCTGCGGGTAAAATAATCCGGAGAGGAGTGGATTCTCCCGTATATGTCACCCCTTTCCGGGGGGGGGTACAAATCTCGTTATTTTGAGATTTTTCTACCTTTGTCTCTTGTTTTTGATGGCTACTTTTGCAACGAAAACCTAAAATCGACCGATTATGAAGAGACCCTTTTCGGGTGCGATTCTACTGACGACCATGGCCATGTCTGCGCAGGCGCAGGTGCCGTTCGATGGTCAGGAGAACTATTACACGCCACCTTTGACCGTCGTTCAATCCGTTTATGAGAATCCATTGATCACCTCACTGGAGCGGGAGCCCTACGCGGCGACCTCCATCTCTTTCCCTGATGAACAAAGCGCGCTCGGAATCGATATTGAGTCCTCTCCGCGGTACAAAAGTCTCGACGGAGAATGGGACTTCAAGTTTCTGGAATCCTGGAGCCGGTACGACAGCACCTTCTTTCGGCGGCCTGCCGGAGCGGATTGGGACCGTATCCGGGTTCCCTCGACCTGGGAGGCGCTCGGGTACGGCGAGCAGGTCTATTGCGGCGGAGGTTATGAGTTCCGGCCCGTTAACCCGCCGTTCGTTCCCCGTGAAAAGAACAACATGGGACTCTACAAGACCCGCTTTACGCTTCCCGACGGGTGGGAGGGCAATCGGATCCTGCTTCACTTCAAGGGGATCCGCGGCGCCCACTTCGTCTATCTGAACGGAGTGCAGATCGGTTACAACGAGGACGGAGCCCTGCCGTCGGTCTTCGATGTCACGTCATATGTGAAGCGTGCGGGCGAAAACGACCTGTCGGTTCAGGTGCTGCGGTGGAGCGACGGCTCCTATCTGGAGGATCAGGATCACTGGCGTTTTCATGGTATCTACCGAGGAGTTTATCTCGAGATGAGCCCGACGTTGTTTCTCCGCGACTTTGCCGTCGAGACCCAATTGGATTCGGCCTGCCGGGATGCCGTGTTGCGTATTCGTCCCGTGGTAGCCTCCACCGAACGGATGACACTCGACGGCTATCGGATCCGGGCACGGCTCTACGGCGAGGGCGAGGAGTCTCTGGCCGAGATGAGCGACGGATTGTTCAAATATGCCGCCGAGAAGTATCAGCACAACTACCATCTGGGCAAGTATCTGGAGATCCCGGTTTCGGCTCCGCGGCTCTGGAGCGCCGAGACGCCGAATCTCTACAAGTTGACGTTGACGATTCTTGCTCCCGACGGCTCGACGGTCGAGTCGCGTAGCTGCAACGTCGGCTTCCGCAAGATTGAGTTCATCGGCGGTGAACTCTATGTCAACGGCAAGCGTGAATTCGTCAAGGGGGTCAATCGCCACGAACACAGCGCCTGGAACGGAAAAACCGTTTCCGAGGAGGAGATGATCCGCGACATCAAGTTGATGAAGCGACACAATTTCAATTCGGTCCGCACGTCGCACTATCCCAACGATCCGCGCTTCTACGATCTGTGCGACCGGTACGGACTCTACGTCATGGACGAGGCCAACGTCGAGACGTGCGGGGCCGATGCCGAACTGTCGAACAATCCCGTCTGGCTCCACTCCCAGATGGAGCGTGTCGCCGGCATGGTCATCCGCGACAAGAACCATCCGTCGATCATTTTCTGGTCGCTGGGCAACGAATCGGGCTTCGGACCCAACCATGCGGCACGGGCGGCATGGGTCAAGGAGTACGATCCGACGCGTTTTATTCATTTTGAGGCCTATCTGGCCAACGGCGGCTCGAAGCAGTACGGCTATGGCCGGGACTTCATGTTGACGAACCGTCCAAAGGTCAATCCGCGCGAACCGATGGCCGTCGATCTGATCAGTACGATGTATCCTTCGGTGGAGGGAGTGATCGAGCTGGCGACGCAGACCTTTGAGAGCCGGCCCGTCATCATGTGCGAATATGCCCACGCCAAAGGCAATTCGGTAGGCAACTTCCGGGAGTACTGGGAGGCCATCCGCAAATACCCCCGCCTGATCGGAGGGTATATCTGGGAATGGAAGGACCAGAGCATGATCCGCTACGATAAGGATGGAAATCCCTACTTTACAGCCTTGACGGCTACGAACGGTCTTTTGTGGGCTGACCAGCGGCCCAAACCGTCGATTCTGGAGTGCAAGCAGGTTTGTCAGCCGATCCTCTTTGGCTGCGATCCGGTGGCGAGACGTCTGACGCTCAGAAACGATCATAACTATACGGATCTCTCCGACTATGCGCTTGCGTGGGAGTTGCTTTCGGACGGACGGACAGTGGCGCGGGGAAACTGGCCCGTCGTTGAATGTGCGCCGCAGGACTCCGTGACACTGAAGTTGCCGTTCGATCCGGCCGGGTACGACGGCGAACTGCTGCTCCGGCTCTCGGCCAGAACCCGTTTTGATCGGATCTGGGCGCCGGCCGGCTTCGAGGTGGCGTTCGAGGAGTTTATGTTGCGGGAGGATCGGGTCGTACCGCCCTTTGCCGGAGGACTCCGCACGAAGGGTCCGCTCACGCTCGATCGGGATGGAGCACAAGTCACCGTTGCCGGCCGCGGCTTCACGATCGGTTTCGATGCCGCACGGGGCACGATGACCTCGTGGCGTGTCAGCGGCCGGGAGCTGCTGAAATCGGCCCCGCAGTTGAATCTTTGGCGGGCGCCGTTGAACAACGACGGCGACTATCTGCCCCGCATGCGGCGCCCGATCGTCAAGCAGTGGGCCAAAGTCGGCCTGGATTCGCTCGAATATCGGTTGCTGGATCTGACGACGGCCGAACGGGACGGGGCGGTGGTTGTGACGGCCCGCAAACGCGCCCAGGCCCCGGGCAATGACAATTGGGTGGATTATGTCGAGACCTATACGATTCATCGCAACGGGACGGTGGACCTTTCCGCCGATCTGACTCCGGTGGGAGACGACTGGGTCTCGTTCGCCCGCGTGGGTTACCTGCTGACCATCGACGGACGCTATGAGACGATGAGCTGGTATGGCTACGGCCCCGAGGAGGCTTATGTGGATCGTCACGACGGAGTGAAACTGGGTATTTATTCCGGACCGGTTGAGGAGCAGTTTGTCAACTACGTCTATCCGCAGGATAATGGCAACAAGTACGGCTGTCGCTGGGCGCAGCTCACGGAAGAGAGAAACGGTATCGGAGTCTATTCGAAAGAGGGGCTGATCCAGACTTCGGCCATGCACTATACCCAGGAGAATCTCACGCGGGCCGTGGACGCAAGCCAGCTGGAGCGGATCCCCGACATCGAGTGGCGGATCGACAGCCGGATCTACCCGATCGGAAACCGCAGTTGCGGACCGCCGCCGCTGGACAAGTACCTGCTCAAGGCGGAGCCCTGCCGGATTTCGTTTACCTTGTGCCCGTTTTGAAACCGGAGGGAGAGCTCCCCGAACATTGGGGAGCTCTCCTTGTCCGAAGCCTGTGAACATTGATACGAAAATGGTCGGATCTGCGATTTTTTTACCGGTTCATCCACGTGCCAACCCTTAAATTTGTTTCACAACTTCGGATTATTAACTCAAATCTCTAACCTATGACTTTAAAACTACTCAAAATCGCAATAGGGGTTTTTCTGACCTCTTTTGCCCTTCAATCCGCAGTAGCTCAAAACTCCTGGAAGGTGAGTGGCGTGGTCCGTGACCCCTCGGGGAATCCGATCGTGGGAGTGACCGTCTACGACAAGAACAAGCCTTCGAATGGCGTGGCCACCGACAAGGAGGGTAAATACACCCTGCCCGTCACGGGCAAGAGCATTCTGGTCTTCTCCTGCCTGGGCTACGAGTCCCGGCACGAGGCAGTCAATGCCCGGACGAGTCTCGACGTGGTGCTGGACGAAGAGGTGAAGGCCGTCGACGAAGTGGTGGTGGTCGGCTATGGAACCGTTGCCAAACGCGATCTGACGGGCGCCGTGGGGCGGGCAGATGTCGAGGCGATCCAGAAGACTGATGCGGCGAATCTTTCGGAAGTGCTTGGCGGCCGGATCGCCGGTCTGAACATTATGGCCACGGACGGGGCTCCCGGTTCCGAGGCCTCGATCTCGATCCGCAGCGGCGGCTTTTCGCAGGATTCTGCTCCGCTCTTTATCATTGATGGCTTCCCGATCGAGAACTTCAGTCTCAATACGCTTGATCCGCAGAGCATCGAGAGTATCGACGTGCTCAAGGATGCCTCGTCGATCGCCATCTACGGCTCCCGTGGTGCCAATGGCGTGGTGATTATCAACACGAAGCAGGCTCGGGCCGGACAGCCGCGCGTATCGTACAACTTCAACGTGAATGTCTCGCTGCGTCCCGACTTCATCGACATGATGTCGCCCTACGACTACGTGAAGCTGCAACTCGATCTGGAGTCTCTTGAGGAGAACCGCACCTACATGCGCGATCGCTATCTGGGTTCGCCCGACGAGAACGGCGTGCGCCCCCGGACGCTGGACTATTACAGAGATGAAAAGGGTAACGACTGGCAGCGGGCCATCACCCACAATGCCTTCTCCCACAGCCACAACATCAATATTTCGGGCGGGAATGCCGGCACGAAGTACAACGCCGTGTTCGGGTATACGGATCAGAACGGTTTGGTGATCAATACCGGGATGGAGCGCTACACGGCGAAGGCCTCGTTGGAGCAGCAGTTCGGGCGGCGGTTCAAGGTCACACTCATGGCCAACCACTCGTCGACCGTCACGCGCAGCAATACGGCCTTCAACCAAGCGCGGCAGTTCTTCCCTACGACGGGATTTCTCGATGTGAACAGTTTCATCGAGGAGATGGAGCAAATGCTGGCCGAGGGGACGCTCGATGAGTCGGGCATCGACTACGGAGCACTCATCACGCCGCTCCAGCAGGCCGAGAACGAGTATGACAAGCGCATTCAGCGGCAGACGATGATCAGTGGCAAGGTTGAGTGGAAGATCACCGATCATCTGACCTTCACGCCGTCGGTCGGACTGACGATGACCACGACGCGTCGCGATCAGTTCTACAACAGCCAGACCCGTCAGGGCATGATCTTCAAACGCTACAACGGGGTGATGGTCAACTCCAAGGGGATCAACGCCAACCGGAGTGTCAACGACGTGAAAAGCCTGCTCAACGAGAATATCCTGCGCTATAACCGGACCTTCAGCCGCGATCACAAACTGGAGGTCATGGCCGGTTTCACCTACCAGTACAGTGAGTGGAATCCCTATGCCTTCAGCGTCTCGAACATCCCGCAGGCCTTCGAACACCTGAAGATGGATCGTCTCGATCTGGGAACGCCCTACGGCAAGATTACGTCCCAGAAGTCGGCCAATCAGCTGGTATCACTGCTCGGGCGTGTCAATTACACGTTCCGGGACAAATACCTGCTCACGGCGTCGATCCGTGACGACGGCTCCTCGAAATTTGCCAAGGGACACCAGTGGGGTATCTTCCCTTCGGGTGCTTTTGCGTGGCGGTTCACCGAAGAGCCCTTCATGCAGTGGATCACCCCGGTGATGTCTTATGGAAAACTCCGACTGACGTATGGGTCCGTCGGTAACAACCGTAACGTCATGGACTACGCCTATGCCATCGAGTTCAACGCTGGAGACAACATGTACGAGTATCCGACTGATGCGCTTTCGCAGCAGACAGGATACGGCGTCGTCCCGTTCTTTTACGCTAACAAGGAGCTCACGTGGGAGAAGACCCGCGAATTCAATGCCGGTCTGGACCTGACCTTCTTCAAGGATCGGATCTACCTGAGTGTCGACGCTTATGTACGAAATGTGACCGACATGCTGATTCCCAAGTCATTGCCTTATTATATGGGCTACATGAACGGAGCCAATACCCGGGTTGAGAATGCCGGTTCTATGAGTATCAAGGGCTTGGAGATCACACTCAATACACTCAACGTCAAAAAGGGACGTTTTTCCTGGAAGACGGACTTTACGCTGAGTTACGTGAAGAGCCGCATCAAGAGTTTCGAGCGTGGCGCCGATCTGATGACTTATATATACAATGGATTCAGTCCTAATCAAATCTGGCTGGCGCAGGCCGGGGCCTCCTCGTCGCAGTTCTACGGATTCGTTTTCGACGGTCTCTATCAACTTAGTGATTTTGAACAGGATGCGCACGGCAATTATCTGCTTAAACCCGATGTTGTGGGCTTCAAAACCGTGTCGGGAGGTTATCGTGTACAGCCTGGCGATCCGAAATACCGCGATTTAAACGACGACGGTGTGATTGACGACAATGACCGGACGATTCTGGGCTCGCCGCTTCCGGTGCTGACCGGAGGCTTCTCAAACACCTTCACCTACGGGAACTGGTCGCTGAACGTCTTTCTGCAATACAGTTTTGGCAACAAACTTATCAATTACAACAAGGCTGTTTATGAATCGACGGGAAGTTACAACCGTTACTCGAACCAATATGCCGGTTATGCGAATTATTGGACACCGGAGAATCCCGATACGGATATCCCGCGACTGCTTCGCCCAACGGCCAAGGGTGATGTAGGCAATATCAGTTATGCACGTCTTTCAACCCGATTGATCGAGGATGCATCGTTTGTGCGCTTGAAAAACGTGGTGTTGAGCTATCGACTGCCAAAAAAATGGCTCAACAAACTGCGGATTCAGGGTGTTGCACTGAATCTCTCGGCTCAGAATCTTTTTGTCTGGACCAAATATACGGGTCAGGATCCCGAGGTCAACTCCTTCTATGGCGGAGGCAATGCCGCCGACTACAAGGGATTGGGATACAATACGATCACCAATTCGTCTCCCTATACGAGCCTCTCGGCAGGCCTTGACAACGCCCAGTATCCGAAGGCCATCGTTATCAGTCTGGGGGCCAACATCACCTTCTAAACCAATTATGTTACGGCAATGAAAGCTATTCTGAAAACGATACTGATCCTGGCAGCCGGGGCTTCGACGGCGTGCGATGCGCTGTGGGATCTGAACATGGAACCCGGCAAACCAGTCTATGCCGACCAGGGTATGAAAGGTACGGTTGAGGGAAACCTCACGGCTGCATACAGCATGCTGCTTTATGCCGAAGTGATGGGTGAATACTATTGGGGGCAGATCGGCGGCATGGATACCGATGAATCCTTCCGTTACAATGTCAGCAACCAGAACAACATACCGAATGCCCATAACATTGTCCCTTCGTCTACCTCCGTGCGGGAGTTCTGGAAGAATCTTTATAAGATCAACGAGTTCTGCAATACGGCCATCATGATGGCCGAAACGGCTTCGGATATGACGCAGACCGAGAAGGATGATGTTTGCGGACAGGCCATGGTGCTCAAGGCGTTCAGCCACTTCACGCTGGCTGTGAATTACGGCCCGGTTCCCATCAAAAGCGTGGCCTCTTATGAGATGGGGCTCGATACCGGGTTGGAGCGTGCTCCCCTCAAGGATGTCTGCCAGTATGCGCTCGATCTGTGCCGCGATGCCATTCCGTTGCTCAAGTCCCTGGATCTGACCGGTAACTGCGGCGTCATCACCAAGTCGGCGGCCGAGGCGCTCTCGTATCGCATCGCACTGTACATGGCCTCGCATCCCGACATCCAGGATACGGACAAGTACAACGACGTCATCAAGTGGGCCGACGAGTTCATCCAGAACGGTCCCAACCGATTGAATACAGCTACGCTTACGGTGAACAACGAGACGCTTCCGGCCTATGCGCGTCTGTTCGTGAACAACATGCGCAGCGATGCCACCTGGAACAGCGAAAACCCCGAGGGAATCTGGTCGATCATGTTCTTCGCCAAGTCGGTCAATTCGGGCGAGTATCAGGGTGGGCGTTACAAGACGGCGCAGCGTCTGGGCAGCCAGATGGGTATTCCCTGTCCGGACCGGACGGCCAATTCGCCGATCGGCTACGCCGACCTGACCTATCGGGCGCTGAACAACCTCTACGACAAGTATGTTGGGTCGGATTCGAAACCCTATCCGGCCGGTGACTTGCGCCGCGACTGGAACATTCCGACCTTCTGCTACAAGAATGTCAGCAGCGACGAGCTGGCCGACGGCTATTCGGCCACGACCCGCTACGCCTATTTCAAGGTCTACATGCCGGAGGAGATCACCTGGGACCGGGAGGCGGTCTTTCTGCCGGTCATCGATCGGGAGACCTGGACCTATGGGTCGGGCAACCTGAAGACAATCCAACTCGAGGAGGGGGGCAGTGGATACACCAATGCCGCCGGGCAGACGACCTTTACGGTCGAGATTCCGCGCATCTCGCGTCCGCAGACCATGGCAAGCTTCAATAAGTCCGTGGGTGGTATCATCGGTTACAAGGCCGGCAATTCGCTCGATGCGACGACCGGCATGCAGCGGATCAACGCCTGCAATCAGAACGACGGCGTGCGGATCGAAGTTGTGGACGGAGTTGTCACTTCGGTTACGCGGCTCAACCCGTCGGCCGCCAACCTGGGAACGGGCTTTGCCATGGTCACTGAACGGGGAATCGGAAAGTGGCGCCGCGAATACGAAACCGATCTGCCGCCGATCCGCGAACAGTGGGTGACGGCATGTCATTTGCCCGTACTGCGTTTTGCCGATGTGTTGCTCATGGCTGCCGAGGCCCATCTGATGGGCAGCGAGGGTAATCCGGCCAAAGGCCTCGAATACCTGAACCAGGTTCGTCGCCGCGCCTACGGTGTGGATGTGAATACGCCGAATCCCGAGGTCGACTTTGCAACCTATGATCTGGAAACGTTGATGGACGAACGCTCCCGGGAGTTGTGTTTCGAGGGAATCCGACGAATGGACCTGATCCGCTGGGATGCCTATGTCGGATCCTACAATGCTGTCGGACGGGTGATTGAGAGCAATCCCAACCACTCCTATATCAACTATGCCATCGACAAGTTGGGCAGCGATTACGCCAAATACAGTATCCTGCCCATTCCTTCGGATGAAATGGGGTTAGCGGCCGATACGTTCTATCAGAATCCCGGATGGTAATCCAAAATCATGCAAAAACAACCATGAAAACACTGATCCATATTCTGTGTGCCGGAGTGGCCGGCATCGTCTGCTGCTCGTGCAGTGACGAATATAATGTCGATCCCATATCGGCAGTCAATCTGGATATCTCGGTTGACAATGACCTGCGCTTTGATGAGATAAATCAGGCTTATGTCACCCATCTGAACGATCCTGTCTCTTTCTCCTTTCGGGGCGATCTGGTCGATAATATTCTTTTCTATTCCGGTGAGATCGGACACGAGTACCGCTATCGGGATCGTGTGTATGCCGATCCGCAATGTGATCTGAAGCCTACGATCCTCATCCGGACGGGACTTTCGTCTCCACAGGCTGAAAAGAGTGCACGCTTTCGCTTTTTGGTCTCCCACGATTTGGAAGAGTATTCCGATCGGGCGGTTTCGCAGGCAACGTGGCTCGATGTGGGAGAACTCGATCTGCGGGACGGAAACAGAACCTCGTCCGATGTGACGCAGTATTATTATCCGACACTCGGCATTCAGAATGAAAGCGGGCTGACGGATGACTATACGGAGTGGCTCTCCGGTGAGTATGTTGTCTACGGAATCCAGGCCAAGAGCAATGAGGCTCAATATAACCGCTTGAAATTGCGTCAGTTTGATGTTTCGAACGTGGAGACTCGCGATTACAGTTTTACACTCGACGGCACTGAGGTCGTGGTCAAGAAGAGCCTCTCACACCCGATCTTTGAGGCGTTGTCGCCGTTCGATTCCAGTTTCAAGGTTACCAACGATGAGACTCCGGCCTGCTGGGCCTCGTATACCCCTTCGACCACCGTTCCCGAAGGAACCTCGGAGGTGGTTCCCAATTCGCAGCTCTACCGATGGAACGTAGCGGAGATGGGCCTGAAATACGGCGAAGGATCCGGTTATCCCTGGGTCCGGACCAATGCCGTGGGGCAGGATATCAAATGTACGTATGACACAGAAGTCTGGGAGCCCAACAAGAATATCGACCTCGGAAACGGCGTCATCGCCACGACGCCCACCGATGCGATGAAAAAACAGCCCAGTGAGTCGTGGTTGGTTTCACGGCGTCATCATGTTCGCCAGGTAAGCCGCGACGAGGTTTCTAGTTACGTGAAAATCAAGTCGATGAGCATGGTCTGGAATTTCAGCCATACATTCTTGGACAAGGGCCTTTATACGGTGACGTTCGTTCTCAATAACCAGAATCGGAACGAAACGGCAGAAAAGGTGGTGGAATTTAAAATAATTGTCATAGATTAGGACCGTGAAATGCCTCCGTTCGAGATGATGAGATCCCTTTTTGCCCTGCTTTTGTCTTTTCTGATCGCAGTTCCGGTTTGTGGCAGCACGAACTATTCGGTCAGCGACGGACTTTCGAACAGTTCGGTCAAGGCCATCTATCAGGACTCGATCGGTTACATGTGGTTCGGGACCAAAAACGGGCTCAACCGATTCGACGGATACGAATTCAGAACCTATCACTACCGGCAGGAAGGGGAGCGTCAGAAGAATGATATCGTCAGCATCCAGGCTGACCGTCGGGGCCGTATGTGGATCGGAACCTTCAATGGCATCACGCTCTTCAATCCCTACACGGGGACTTTTGTCGACTTGCGAAGCCAATACACGGGCGAACTGCCTGTGGGCGTGGTTGTGGGAATCTGGATTTCCGGGGATGACGAGATTTGGGTGGCAACCAAGCGGGGACTTTTCCGCTTCGGGAAAGAGCGCTGTGAACCGGTCGAACGGTTCCGCAATCTCTATATCAATTCAATGTCGCATTGCGGAGGGAGCGATATTATTCTCGATGTGATTGGCGAAGGCTTGTTGTTGTACGATACCGAATCGGGTGAGGTGCGGCCGATCTCCGAATACGGGGGCGATGTGCGGCGCGATCCCGTCAACTGCTGCCTGTACGACGGAGATGCAACTACCTGGCTTTTTGTCGAAGCGGGACATGTGCTCCGTTATGATCTTCATACTGGAAAGACCCGGAAAGTGCAGGTGAAAATTCCGGAGAAGCGATGGTCCGGGAATAACCAGGTGCACGCCGTGATCAAACTCAATCGCGACTCGCTGTTGTTGGCCGCCGACGCCGGGGTGATGGTCTTCAATACGCGGGACAGCATTGTGACCTGTTATTCTGAACACAATCCTCGGGGCGATCTGCGTGAACCCGATGCACAGGGCCGTATCATGTCGATATTTCGGGATCGTGACGGTTCGTTGTGGATCGGAACTTTTGAGGACGGGATCTCGTTCTACAATCCACGCCTCTATTCAATCGGATTGATTCGCCTGCGGGATGACGGGACCGACAATCCGGTTCGTGTCATTTCGGATCTTGTGGAGGTGAATCGGAAGTTGATCGTCGGCTATCGTCGGGGGATTTCGATAGTCGATCTTTCCGACGGGCGGATTTCAGACCTCGATCTGACCCGACTCATTCACAAAGAGGGGGCTGAAAGCGAATTGTTTCACCTCGCGGGGTTGTCCGACGGAACCATCCTGATTTACATTCTCAATGTCGGGATCTTTTCGTTCGATCCCGACCGACAGACTCTTGTTCAGGTTTATGAGGGAATTTCGTCGACCTCTCAGATCCGGACCATCGAGGAGGATGCGGAGGGTAATCTGTGGTTTGCGGCCGATGAGTTGTGCCGGGTCGACCGCCGTTCAGGAGCAGTATCCCGCGACCTGTCGACGAACTACAATGGATATACACGTTACATGCTCACGCAGGATATCTGTCGGGAGAAGAATGGCGACATGCTGGTGGGAACCCGGAACAACGGACTTTGGAGATATCCCTGTCAGCGAGGCTCAACCCCCGTATATTTCGAGACTGAACGAGTAGATCCGTCGATTCCCGATGACGCCAACATCAGCAAGATAGCCGTGGATGGACAGGGGCGTATCTGGATTGGGACTTATGATTCCGGCCTCTACATGTATGACAGTCGGAAGCGAAAGACCTGTCTGTTCAACGAGGAGAATGGACTGCCGCATAATACCGTGTATGGAATTGCCGAGGATGGTGATGGCCGCGTTTGGGTTTCGACGCTCAAAGGACTGTCGTTCATTGATGCAGAACGGCTTTCAGTCGTCTCCTATACGCAGGCCAACGGATATCCGCTTCGAGAAAATTCGAATCAGGCGATCCTGATGGCCTCCGATGGGAATATGTATGTTGGCGGAAATGGTGGTCTTGCCGTTTTTTCACCCCGGGAGTTGACCTCTTACAGGGAACATTCACCCCGGGTCTTTGTGTCTACGATCGAATCATTGAAGGGGGTGGATGATCGGGACCGGGCAACTTATGACAGTCCGGAGCAGCTTCTTAGGGTGCGCTTCCGGCATGCCAACACCTCGATCCGAATCAAGATCTCGACGTTGAACTATCTGTTTCAGCCGGCTTATCGTTATGCCTATCGGGTAGAAGGAGTTGATGACGACTGGAACTATACGGACCGAAACGATCTGATCCTGTCGAATCTTCCCTACGGGCGCCATTTGTTGAGGATCAAGGCATCGGACGAGTATGGCAACTGGAGTGACGTCGTTACTGAACAGATTTTTGTCATTGTGCCGCCTTTCTGGCTCTGTACGGGGGCTCGGATTTTCTACGGGATTCTGTGTGCGACTTTGTTGTTCTTTGTCTTCAAGTATTTCAATGACCGTCGGGCATCGAAGTATAAAAGACTTATCGATCAACTTGAAAAGGAGAATATCGAGAAGGCTTACAAACTTCGCATCGATCTTTTTACGCAATTCTCACATGAATTACGGACGCCTCTGACATTAATTACGGCTCCGACGGAGGATCTGCTCCGTGATGAATCGCTGCCCGAGCGGTTCATCTATCCAATTCGGCAGATTGACAAGAATGCGAATCGAATACTCTTGCTTGTCAATCAGCTGCTTGACTTCCGGAAGATCGAGAATGGCAATATGAAACTCCGGTTGGCAAAGATCGATTGCCGGCGGTTCCTTGCCGAAGAGATCGAGAATTTTCGTACGGCCGCAGACAAGCGCGGTATTGGATTCGACCTGAAGGTGGAGTATTCCCCGGATACCTTTTGGGCTGATGCGGATCTACTGGATCGGGTGGTTTCGAATCTGCTTTCCAACGCAATCAAACATTCTCCGGACAATGCCCGGATCGAGATTGGAACCTGTTGCTCTGAAGAGGGGCTGTTGCGTATTTATGTCCAGGACTACGGCGAAGGAATTGATGAAATTGACCAGGAGAAGATTTTCGAACCGTTCTATCAGGTCCCGACGCCTCGCAGGCTTCGCAGTTTTGGCAGTGGAATTGGACTGACACTTGTCAAGTATGTGACGACTCTTCACAAGGGTCGGGTCTGGGTTGAGAGCCGGAAGGGTGAAGGAAGCCGGTTCGTGCTGGAGTTCCCGCTGGGCTATGTACACTACCAACCCGACGAGTTGTTGTACCCTGTTCCGGATATTGATTTGCGTGAGACAATTCAGCCGATTTCACGGAAGGAGGAGATCCAACCGGTTCCGGCAGAGGATCCAAAGTTGATAGAGGAGGTGGAGAAGAAAGAGTCTCCTGTTCTGCTTATTGTAGAGGACGACGAGGAGTTGCGGAACTATATCCGCCGCAAATTCGAGAAAAACTACCGGATTCTGGAGGCGGCCGACGGCGTGGAGGCCTTCGAACTGGCGCGGGCCCATATTCCGGATCTGATCCTGAGCGATGTGATGATGCCCAACATGAATGGGGTCGAACTTTGCCGCCGAATCAAGGAGGAGCTGACAACGGCCCACATTCCGGTGATTCTGCTGACCGCCAAATCGGAGAAGGAACAAATCGAAGAGGGATACCAGGCCTTGGCAGACGACTATATGCTCAAGCCTTTCAGTAGCAAAATACTTCGAGTAAAGATCGAGAGTCTGATCGCCAATCGGGCGAGATTGCGGGAGCTCCTTTCGGCAAGTCTCAAACAGACGGATTCAGTCACGGCAGAGACTAAAAGCGAGGACCCCTTCTTTCGAAAATTGGTCGAACTCATCAAGTCACGGGTGGAGATTACGGACCTTTCGGTCAATGATCTCTATCCGGAGATGGGCATCAGCCGGGCACAGTTCTTTCGTAAGGTAAAGGCTATTTCGAATCTTTCGCCGAACAGGCTGATCGTGAGTATCAAGATGAATATTGCGGCCGATATGTTGCGTGAAGGCCGGCTTACCGTTTCCGAGGTGGCCTACAAACTCGGATATACCGATCCGTCCTATTTCAGTAAGGTTTTCAAGGGTACCTATGGTATCTCTCCTTCGGATTACCTCCATAAAAATGCCTGAAAATACGTCTTGACCGGTCGATTGAGACGGAATTACCCGGATTTGATATGAATTCAAGGATTCCAAGGCGTCCGATTGTGTAGCTTTGTTTCGGAATCCAAACTACTACCGTCATGCAGAACCTATTCTATCGGCATTTTGTCGCTTTGGGGTTGTGTGCCCTCGTCGGGATCTCCTGTACCAAGGCTCCGGAGGATGAGCCGGGAGCACCGGCCTCGGGAGAAAACTATCCAGACAAATACATCTATACCAATGCCGTTTTTTCGATGGACGAGGTGCCGTCGGACGAGCCTTCGTCTGATATTGCAGCCCGGGAGAGCCGGCTTGTCGCCCGGAAGACGACCTTTTTCGCTAATCTCGACCAGGCTATCGCCAACGGAACATTGAGTCAGTGGCTCTCGACTTATCACAAGGAGTTCACATCGGAGACCGATGCCGCAGAACCCTATACAGTGTTGGCGCAACTGCTGTCGCGGATGTCGGAGTACACCCCGGCGCTCAAGCCGGCACTGGTCGAGTTGCTTCGAGCAAAGATTCCGCACAATATAGAGGTCTATGAGGCGGAGGCCGCCAAGGATCGTGCGGCGGGCTACGACGGCTATCCGCGTGATCTCAATACGGTCCATCCGGTGCGTTATGCGCTGGAGAGCGCTTATGCGCTGAAATTGCTCGACTGCTACGATGCAGAATCAGAAGCGTTGGTTAAGCAGTTGATCGAGGATTGTGTCGAAAACCGGGCCTACTATTTTGACGGGACCTACCTGACGAGCGGTTACAACAAGGAGATTTTTGCCGTGGATATTGCTTTTTGGGTCAAGATGCTTTACGGCGATCAAACCTATCCGCTGACGGTGAAGACCTTCGAAAATGTCTGGACGAACGTGACCGTCACCTCTTACGACGGCGATAATTCGCCGCACTACGATTCGACCACGGGTTTCTATCTGATTCTGCGTTGGGGTCTGCTTCTGGGCCGGGAGTATGATCTGGCTGCATCGCCCCATATCCGGCGGATCATGGACCGGATGGCGAAGACCGTGATGAACTCGGGACAAAGCGGCAAGTTCGGCAAGTCGATGGAGAATCTCTATTCCTCGAACAAGGAGCTGGCTATCGACGGAGGACGGCTCTTGTCGTGGGATCTGAAGGTGGGTTACCGCCTTTATAATGATCCGAATTACCTTTATATCGCCCGTAAATACGAGGATCTGCGTTTCAATTCGCGGAATGTCTCGCGCTGGAAGGGGAGCATCTATGACCTGTGGCCCGAAGGAATCAACTACGAAGGGCAGACGGCTCTTCCGACATCGGATTTCGGGACGGTTCATGTCACGGAGCGGATCACCTCGCAGAACGGGGTGATGCTGGGCCGTGGCGACGCCAACTACAAGACCGTGCAGGACAAGATCATCCTCTCGACGGGCCGCCACCCGAACTCGCCGAGTATACTCATCGACATGAGCTATACGCAGTCAAAGGCGGCCTACGACCACCGGATCGGCATCACTACCTATCAGTTCATGTCGGCGCACATGGCGACTGTGCTGGGGCGTCCGGGCGAACCGTTCCGGATCAACCGCCCGATGGTCGCACCCGTTTCGGTTGCCGATTTTCCCGTGCTGAAGGTCGAGCAGGGCGATGTCTGGCCCTCGTCGGCTTACAAGGCGGTGATGGGTTACGATGAAAAGACCGACTATGCGATCGGCGATTACCGTGCCGCGGCAATCTGTTCCTATGCGGCCTGGTGCGATATAGCCTATACTAAATTCGAGTATGAGGGGGTGAGTGCGCGTCGGCAAATCGTTTTGTTGAACAATGGTATGGCAATCGTTTTCGATCGCTTCGAAAATCGCAGCGGAATGCCGCTGAATGCGGCCGTGACCTACAACCTGTGGCCTTCGATCGAACAGCAGGGTGAGCGTTGGGTGATGCAGACCGGCCATGTGCCGACTACGGTTTCGGTGCCGGCCGTTGCGGAGATCCCGACTGCTTTCTTCTTCCCGCAGACTGCCACCTCGACGCGAATGCGGGTCGAGACCGATGATTTGTGCTCGAGCTACGAGCGAGGTAAGACCCGGATTCTGGTGCTGGAATCGACCGAACCTCTTCAACCGGGAGAGACCGCTGAACTGTTGGCTCTCATTGTTCCCGTCAAAAAAACGGAGAGTATCGGCGCATTCCTCGACAATGTCGAATGCGAGGCTGTCGACGAAGGGTATCTGCTCTACCTGCCTTCGCCGGCAGATAAGGCCGACAAGATCGTTTTGCGCCGTGACGGAGCCCC
This sequence comes from Alistipes sp. An54, assembly GCF_002159375.1. Classification (NCBI taxonomy): domain Bacteria; kingdom Pseudomonadati; phylum Bacteroidota; class Bacteroidia; order Bacteroidales; family Rikenellaceae; genus Alistipes; species Alistipes sp. An54. The sequence continues at coordinate 75,890 of NZ_NFIA01000009.1, read as the reverse complement.
CGTAGTCAACGATATGATCGTCGTGCAATGAGACGATCTGACCGGAGATTGAGATTTTTTGACCCGGAGTCACCGGGATACGATCTTAATTTTGTTCTGGTGAAAAGACATATATTACTTACCTAAATGTTTGACATATGAATCTCAAAAAATTGTTTTTTACAGCGGGTGCGCTGGGCATGTTGCTGCTGGGCGCCGCTTGTCAGGACGAAGAGACCGAGGTCCCGAACGACAATATACCGCAGGAGCCCGGTGACGATACGCCGTCGACTCCGACAGAGGAGACCGTGCCGTTTACCTTTTCAGTGAGCAATGCATCGGATTTGAAATCGGAAAATCTCGGCATCCTGTTGTTTTATGAAGATGGTACACAAGTCAATGAGACGTTGATCCAAGCCGAACCGGATCCTGAACAATCCGGATTCTATGGATTCGAAGCGGAGGTCAATTCGGCTAAGAAGGTGGATCGCATGCTGGTGATTGCCCCCTGCAATTCGGCGCTCGAACTGATGGAGGAACAACACTTCTTCGGTCAGATGATCCCGACAGTTCAGCAACCCGCCGCCGATGCCTGCGATGCGGATGCGGATGTGCTGGCCGCTTGGGCCCCTCTCGATGACGGGCAAATATCCGTTGAACTGAACTCGGTAGCCACCCCTGTCGAACTCTCGATTCAGGGACTAGCCGACGGGGAGAAGATCCGTTCGGCAGGGCTCTCCGGCTCGGCTGCCCTTTCGGGTTTTGCGCTTGTCGACTGGATGCAGGAACCGCTTGCCATTTCTGGTTTTGCAGCAGATCGCTCTTCAACCAGTCTGACGGCCATTTACCCCGAAGGCCTTGCTGCAACGACTATCCATCTGCTGACGGCCTCGACCGGTCTCGTCTCTCCCGATGTGTTTGTCATCACCGACAGCCGTTTGGTGAAGATCGCTGCGGGATCCGTCACCTTTTCCGGGAGCGACAAACTTTCGGCGTCGGTTGATCTGAACCAAGCGGAGTCGGAACAGGCGCTGACGTTTGATTTTCTGAAGAGCGACGGCACGCCGGCCGCAACGCTTGACGGCGAAGCGTTCACGCTGGTGGGCAGCACCGGGGGAACAACCTATCGTTTCAATGCCCCGCAGTGCAGCTTTGATGCGGAAACGGGCCTTTGTATGAAGGGTGATATGGCTACGCCGGGCACCCTCTCCATTCCCAATATCGATGGCCGACAGGTAACACGTATTGTACTGTCGGTGGATACCCGCCCGGAGATGGCGGCACATGCCCTTTGGTTGGAGACGTTCAACGGCGAGAGCTGGGACAAGATCGATGGTACGGACAAGAGCGTCAGCCTGGAGACGGCCTTGCAGAACGGTGGGTACATCGAATTCGAGATTCCCAAGAAGAGTGTTTCTGCTATCGGGCAATTCCGGATTGCCAAAGGCGTGGAGGGGGTTCCGACCTATGTCCGTTCGATGACTCTTGTCCATGAGGAGAAATCCTGCACGTTTGATCCGGCCAGTGTCATTCCGAACGGCTTTGAGAGCGGTTGGAGGCGCTATGGAACGTCAAGCAGCCCGGACAACAATTACGATCAGGAGAAGGTGTTGGTAATTGATCCGGAAGTGTCTCATGTCGACGATGGCACGGGCTCGCTTCGAATTGGGGGTGTTGATTGTCTCAACAACTGGAAACCCTGGCAGTCGTGGGCTTACCAAGACATCGAGGTGGAGGCTGGTGCCACTTATAGAATCAGCGTCTGCATCAAGACCGAGAATATGCCGGCAACGGCCAATGTCTATCTGGGGTTGGGCTACAAGGACGCCAACAACCAGTGGATGAAGGGTTGGATTGAGGGAAATGATAACTTGACGGCTTATAATCATGTGACCTCACCCTGGGTGGACAAGGAAAAGGGCACGCACGACTGGATCACGCTGACGGCCGAAGAGACGGTTCCGGAAGGGGCCGTCAAGATGGGCAATCTTCAGGTTCGTCTTGACAATGTCATCACGGCTCCCGATGCCTATGTCTGGTTCGATGATATCCAGATGGTCAAAATCAGCAAATAATTTATTTTGAATAACAAAAATTTGAAGACAGCAGCTATGAAAAAGATATTTTTGATTCCGGCCGTACTGACGGCTCTCGTTCTTTGCTCGACGCATGCCCTGGCACAGGAGACTTCGGATGCCGGGCAGATCAACATCCTGGAAAACGGACAGATCGACGGGCTCACCGAATGGGTCATCGTCGGGGTAGCCGACAAACCGGAGAACAACTATGTCAAGGAGCAGATTCTTGCTTATGATGCGAACGAGTCACACGGCTCCGATTGGTCGGGGTCACTCAAAATCGGGAATATCGATCTCAAGAATGGGTTCAAACCGTGGCAGGCGTGGCGCCACCGTGACATCCTGATCGAACCGGGGGCCACGTATGCCATCAGCGTATGGGTCAAGACGGCCGATATGCCCAAGACGGCCAACGTCTATCTGGGCTTCGGTTTCAAGAGTGAAGACAACAAGTGGCTGACGGGCTGGATTCCGGGATCTCCCGAGAAGAACAGCATCGATCACCGTACCTCGCTGTGGATCGACAAGACGAAAGGAACCCATGACTGGGTGGAGCTTACCGGAACAGTGACGGCCCCCAAAGATGCAGTCAAGATCGGTTATTTGCAGGCTCGTGTCGACAATATCATATCGGCTCCCGAGGCGAAAGTTTGGTTCGATGACTTCAAGATTGTCAAGGTAAAATAGCCTGCGGACCCTACACTCCGATGAACCCGTAATACTATTACGGGTTCATCTTACTCCGGAAACAACACATGAAATTCAAGTGACAGAAGGAAAATGAAGAGACTGTTTCTTGCCGCTCTGGTTTTGGCGTTCGGATTTGGAGCGCTGAGTCCGGTCCGGGCAAACGCCCTTGTGCTCGAAAAGAACGGGCATTTGGATTTTACCCGAAAAGACAATCTTGCCCTGCCGACTTACAATTGGCCGAGGACATTGCTGTGCTATCCGGTCGATTTTGAGGGTGGAATCCGGAGCGCTGCGGAACTGACGCTGATCGACAACCGCACCTCTCGCCCCGTTCCTTTCCAATTGGCTCGGGTGGTGAAGTCCGGAGAACGGATTGTGACGGCGGATCTTCATTTCTTCGCGTCGCTTCCCTCCGGAGGAGACTACTCCTTTACGTTGAAGCGTGAGGCCGCGGGCCCCGTTGTAGAAACTCGGCCCGTGATTTCGCAGAACGTCGGTGGTCGGCATACGGTCTCCAATGGAATACTGCGGGTTACCCTCCCGGTCTCGGTTTCGCTCGATGCTGACCGTGCCGAGGCTCCGGTTTTTGCCAAGGATGCCGCGACGGGAGCCCGCAGTGTGGGGCAAATCGTCTCAAAGGGGCCCCGGATCCGTTCCGTAGATGTTTCCGAGGTGGAGAGCGGTCCTCTGTTTGCACAGTATGCCATGACCTACAGATTCGGAAACGATGCGGCTTATCGGCTCGATATCAAGGTGGTGAGCGGTTATCCGTTCGTTATCCTCGACGAGCGGATCGAGGGCCTGACGGTGCAGGACAGCGTCCGAATGGAGTTGACGTGGGCGGATTTTGCCCCGGTCTACCGCTATCCCTTGCAATGGGATCGGACCTTCGACAGTCGCTTCCCGTGGTATCGGATCGATGAGCCGGTCTATACGAACTATTGCCGCGAAGATCCCGCCTGGACGGGGCGCGGTACGCTTGAAAACGTAGCCGAACGGATGTTGTTCCGACTGACCCCCTTCGGCGGGAACTCCGTGCGCGAACAGGTGCCGTTGATCTCTTTTTGGGAGGAGAAGGGCGATGAACTCGGCATATTTGTCTACGACCATGAACGATGGGATGATGGACAATATGGTATTTGGCAACAAGGCCCCGATCTGTCGGTGGGCTTCCGGTACCGGGACAAGCAGCTCGGATTTCTCTATCCACTGGTGAGCGGCACCCGCTCTACGGCTATCGCTCTCTACGGGGTGGATGAAGGGGAACGGGCCTGCGAGATGTTCGACCGGGCGTTGGATGCGATCGGAGGGTCGATGACCGGGAAAAATACGGCTTACCGGTATGCAACGCTGCTTCACAGTCAGTATGCGCTGTTGAATCTCGATCGGGTCAAGAACTGGCAGTTGGAATATCCCAAAGAGGGCGCCCGGGGGAAGATCCCCTTCCAAAGACCGCTTCCGAAGAGTTCGCCCGAAGAGTTCCTCAAAGAGGTGAAGCGTTCGTGTATGGCCTACTATATGATGGGGTTGAACGGTTATCCCGGCGTGCATTCGATCGAACATCGCAACTTCTACGGGCGTCTGACTCAAGGGTATCTGGACAATTATCAGTTGCTGGACAATACGCAACGTCGCCAGGTTGAGGCACTGCTTCTGCTGGCCGGATATGTCAACATGACCGAGGCGATGAATGCCATCCGGACCTGTCTGGCCGGTACGGCCAACATGGCTGCCGATGGATGGTCTGTCACCGGCGTGCTCTCGGCACTTTTCCCCGAGCATGAGATGGCACGTACATGGGCCGATTTCTTCGCCAAGAGTCTCGAAATTTACGGAATCTTCTATACCCGGCCCGATGTACCCCGTTATGAGTCGTTCGGGGGACGCTGGGTCGAGAGCCTCGGCATCTACAACTGGGCCTACTTCAAACCGACCGTTGCCGCCAATCTGGCATTGTGGTCCACACGGGGCGAGAACCGTTTCCCTGGGCTACAGATGGCCTGGCGGGGGCGTTGGATGACCGACATGCTGACGGCTCCGGTGTGGGTTCGCACCTCGGCGGATTCGACCGAGCGCTTGCAGCGGGTCTATACGGCTCACGGAGCCCATTCGGGTGGACGCTTCGTCGAGCAGTACTCGTATGTCTACCAGTTGGCCCGCTTCCTGGAAAATTACGATCCGATGCAGGCCGAACACCTCTATTGGGGGCGTGACATGGGTCGGGCCCCCGAAGGCAAACCCAACGACAGTTGTTGGGACGATGTCTTTGCCGCCTGCTCCGAGACCTCGAACAACGGAACCGACCCGCATCTGAAGAGTGTGAAATATACGGGGCACGGCATTGTCCTGCGTGCCGGAGTGGGGACTCCGGAGGAGCTCTCGATTCATCTCGACCAAGTGGACAAGGGGCCGAACTACCGCTGGGGTAACCAGGGCAGCGGCCACTCCGGCGGACTCTACTTCTATGCCGGCGGGAAGATCTACTGCGGACACGAGAACGAAGCGGCTGGCGACCATACGCAGAACGATACGGACGGCGTGACGAACTTCGGGGTCATGAAGGACGGAACCTTCCGGACGGTGGGATACAATGAACTTACGGCTCCGCTCTATGATTTGGACATTGCTCAATATGCCGAGGTCCGCTCGTCGGAGAAGGATGGCTATTCGTGGCCGGAGTACCTGTCGCGGAGCATCCTGCTCGTTGGTACCGATTATTTCCTGATCTACGACCAGACCGGCACGAACTGGCGGGCCTACCACCGCTTTTCGTGGTTCGTCCACAAAAAGGACCAACTGCCCCGGATCTTCTTTTTCGGGGCGCCGGCCCGCAGGGATCACTGGTATACGGCTCAGACGGAGAATTCGCGGGGCTTTTACCGGGACAACTACGGATCGTTGCTGACACTGGTTACGCACAAGGAGGGGGTGAAGCCGCTGGGCGGACGACTCCAGAAACCCTCGCTACTGGCCTCCGAGGAGGTTTACGAGCACCGCAGTGACCGTCGGGGTATCGAGTATGAGGGGATCTGCGAGATCGCAACGCCCCGCAGCCGGGATATCATCTTCCGCAACGGCCGGGGGCTGCATTGCCAGGAGCCCAATTATGCCTTCGAGGGCGAGGCGGGGCTGATCCGGCGGATGAACTCCGGAGAGATTCAGATGGCGCTCTTCCGCGGCTCGAAGATCGCATACGGTCCGCTGGCCATGGAACTCGAGGCGCAGGGGGATTGTGCCGTGGCGATGACGTTCCGGAATCCTTCGTCGGCCATCGGTCGCTACAAGAGTTATGGCGCGGCGACGTTGCGGATCCGAGGACTCAAGGGCGGTAGGCTTCATATCGACGGCGTTCCGGCTACGCTTTCCGGGCAGGAAATCGATCTGCCTGTCGGCGAACATGTGATCGAATATACGCGGGAAGAGGCCGTCCCGATGCCGTCGCTTGTCGCCTCGGCGGAGTATACGCCGCGCGGGGCCGAACTGGTGATCGGGAAGGCCCCGTCGGCTCGGGAGGTAGTCATCGAACTGTCGGACGACGGCGGTAAACAGTGGCGGAAGGTTGGCCGGTGCGACGGCAATACTTTCGCATTGAAACATCTTCGTCCCGGCAAATACCACGTCCGGGCCGTATCGCTCAACGGCGGCAAACGAGCCGACTCGGCTCCGGAATACCCCCTCTATGTCGACGAGCGCAAACCGCATGCCCCCGAAGGGGTGAGGTTGCGATTGGGGGAGCGAAGTGCTACCCTTTCGTGGGGAACAGTGCCGGGCGTGCGTCGTTATGTGCTCTATCGGCAGAATCCCGGTTCGGGCCGGTTCCGGGTCGTCTACGAGGGGGAGGCCACGACCTTTACGGACCGGAATCTGTCGGGAGTGCGTCCTTGTGACCGGTATCCGTCGGATCGTCCGTTGGAGGCAGATCGGTCGGCTTTCTACAGATATTGTGTTGTGGCCGTTAACGGACGGGGCACGAGCGAACGTTCGGCGGTCGTCGATACGGATCCCGCGTCGTGGGCCAACTGGTATCCCGCCACGGAATTGCGGTTCAAACGTCGTTCTGCCTTCTGGATGGAGCCCTATGTCCCTATGGACGAGGAGTCTGCCCCCTATTACCCGGATTGAAAACAATATTAATACTACCAATATGAATTTTCGAAATACGTCGATGTCGATCTTCGTATGGATCCTTTTTCTGACCGGTGTTTTTGCCGTAGGATGCAATGATCGAGAGTGTACAGACCTTTCGGCCGGATCTTTCCCGGCGAAGGCTGATCCGGTTGAGATCGGGAAATTACTTACCCGTCGGTTTATTGCCGATCCCTATTCGCAATACGGAAGTCCGCTCCGAATCCATGAGCCGCGAACGCAGGTCACTTATCCGGATGTCTGTGCCTGGCTCGGAGGTCTTTGGTTTGCCCATGAAATTGGAGACAGGGAGTTGAAGCAGGGGCTGATCGACAAGTTCGAGCCGCTGTTTTCGAAGGACACCAGTCTGCAGCCTAAACCCAACCATGTGGACAACAATGTCTTCGGAGCGGTTCCGTTGGAGATCTACATGCAGACGCATGATCCGCGGTGCCTGAAACTGGGTATGATGTATGCCGACAGCCAATGGACCCTGCCCGCGGGGTGGTCGCTCGATTCGATGCATGTCCAAAAGAGTTCGATGTATGGCGATTTTGTCGATGCCGGGCTTTTCTTGGCACCGCAGAAAGAGTGGGCCGACCGGGGTTATTCGTGGCAGACCCGCTTCTGGCTCGACGACATGTTCATGATCACGGCGATTCAGTCGCAGGCCTACCGGGTAACGGGTGATGAGAAATACATTGATCGCGCAGCCCGGGAGATGGAGCTTTATCTGGACTCGATCCAGCGTCCGTCGGGTCTTTTCGATCATGCTCCGGGGGCGCCGTTCGCATGGAGCCGCGGCAACGGATGGATGGCTGTCGGGATGGCTGAATTGCTGCGGGTCCTGCCCGAAGATAATATGCACCGTGAACGGATCATGACCGGCTATCTGAAGATGATGCGGACGCTGCTCAACTGTCAGAGCAAAAGCGGCATGTGGCTGCAGGTGGTCGACGATCCGACGATGTGGGAGGAGTCGTCGGGTACGGCGATGTTCACCTATGCGATGATCGTCGGCGTGAAGCGGGGGTGGCTGACCGATCCGGCCTATGCCCGGGCGGCCCGCAGGGGATGGCTGGCTCTCTGTGATCGCATTACGGCAGATGGTTATGTTGAGGACGTTTGTGAAGGGACCATGCTCGGTACGACCAGTGACCATTATCGTAGCAAAAAACGGCTGACGGGCGATGTCCATGGACAGGCACCTGTCCTTTGGTGTGCGTATGCCTTGATTGCGGAATGATACCCTGATGAGGGTTCCTGTCCGGAGGCCCCGAGCTTGAAGTCGAAAACAGCGTGATGGTTTCAGATCGGCGGGTTGATTGGTTTGAGAGGGAGATTGTCGGCCGTGAGGTTCTTCTCGATCTCGATTCACTCTTCCGGTTGTACAGATTCAGGCAACACCGTATCATGGTCGCCCTTTTGTCCTCGTTTTTGGACCGGGACGAGTATTTATGACGGGAATTGGAGCTTGTAGTTGGATTCTTGTTGATGGACCATTCGATAGAAAAGTTTGGGTTTGACTTGGGAGAACCTCGCTTTGCGAGGCAGGCGACGGGTATAGTTTCGGTATTTGTAAAGAACAAGTCCTCTCCAGAAAAGACACCTCCGAAACGATAAATCACGGGCAGATTCTCCGCTGCAATATTACGTGAATCTTCTGGGATTAGAGAATGTTGCTGTCGGTACAGAAAGGCCTCCGCAGCCCTCTCCGTTGTCTTGCAAGTAAACGACCAACAATCCATTCATGAAACTGCTGTCGAATTTATCCATCAATCCTGTTTTTCAGGATTTCGGGATCAAGCTCCCATCATCTGTTCTTTCGCGATGAGATACTTTCCATTGTTTGTGCAGGATCCTTTTGGATACAGTAAGAAAAGCGGCCCTAGAATTTGGGGCCTACTTTTCTGGAAAAAGAGATGGTTTCGGTATGAAACAAAATTCTTCTGTATATTTTTATGAACGCAAACGGTTGAAAATGAGTTGTTGATGGAAATAATGCGCCCTGTTTTAGTTGCAGATTCTGAAAAAAATATAAGTACTTGATAACCAATAGAACCTGAAGGAAAATAGCCGTAAATACATTGTGGCCTGTTCGGTGTATTGTAGTCAGGTGGAAGCTTTAGTATATTGATATATTGAGTGTTGCTTAATGGATTCAGCTCCCTCGCTATACGAATATCTCCCCGGCCCGTTACATGCAACAGTTCCGTTTGCAGGACGCTTGTTGTTTGTTACTGAGTACAGCTATGAGTATCAATAAAATTGCTTTTCGGGTCAATTATAGAGATGCCTACTACTTTTCGAACATGTTTTGTCGCAGTCTGGATATGATTCCGCTCGAATATCGCAATCATTTCGGAGGCGAGAAATAAAAGAATTAACTTTCCCTATGTTCTGTAAATTAATAAATAGGAGTATTTATTGATTTAATGATTATCTTCAAACTCGCAGAACCACATACCATTTATCTATTATTTATTCTTTTAATTCAAACAAAAGGAGCATTAAATAAGGACTTAATGTTCTCCAGATAGGCGATGTCTCTAAACACCTTCGTTATCTCAACTCTTTCAAACGAGCCGTGGGCTGTAGCATCAGCATTTTCTTTCATGAGAATTAGAGAATTGTGTTAGAATGGGCCTGGAATCAGCGCCCATTTTTTGTGTGTAATCCTAAAGGAATATGCTATGAATAATATAGCAAAAAGATTTAGCCGGAGTGAATTCATCAAACTGCTTCATACAAAAAACTTAAACCCGAATAACTCCGATAACAAACGTCTTAGTTTGGCCTACACACGTTTTATCAATCGTATTCAGACTGTCTCCAAACTGGATTCCTGTTCCAGGCTGGAAGCTCTGCAAGCATTGGCGAGGACAAGAGAAATTCTTTTCCGGTTGCAGGCTCAACATAAGGATTCGGAGTCTCTCAGTTATCAATTGATCCGCTCCTCGCTCTCGCTGATCAATTTTGAGAAACAAATGATCTGTCTGCAGCTCAAATATCCGGGTATTCGGAATGTGCATACTTCGCGCCCTCATTCGTCGCTTAAAATCTCGAAACGATTTACCAACTCAGATCTGATGGAGGTAATCGCCACCTTGTCGGCTGTGGGTTTTTTCTGCCAGCAGGATGATTCCCCGGCTACCTTCATGCAGATTACGCGCGAGTTCGAGACGCTCTGCAATACAAGTTTCAAGAATCCGGACAACTGCCGCTGGGCCATCCTGAACCGCAAGAACCGCCTGACCCATTTCCTCGATATGTTGCGAAATACACTAGTCGAGTTGAGCCAGAAGTAAATAGTTCGTCCATAAATGACCGGCCGCAAGGAACTGGAATGGTCCCTTGCCGTCCGGTCGTTTGCCTGCATCAGTTCGTTAGGATTTTCCCGATTTTTTGCATCTCCCTGCTGATATTCGCCTCGGATATTTTGGCATAATGACGGGTCATGTTGGTATTCGAGTGGCCGAGGATCTTGGCGATTATATCAATTGGCATCCCGTATTCGATTGCCAGGGTTGCGAACGTATGTCGGGCAACGTGGACTGTCAGATTTTTGTTGATCAGGCAAATATCGGCAATCTCCTTCAGATAGGCATTCATCTTCTGATTGCTCGGAACGGGCAGCAACTTTCCTTTGAGCCGTAACTCGGGATCCCGCTCGTATTTTTGCAGAATCCGAATCGGATGCGGCAGCAGCGGAATCCGACTTACGACAGCGGTTTTCTCCCGTGGTTTGTGGATCCACAGGGTACCGTTTTCGTCGGCCGTGATGTGCTCGGGCCGCAGGTGGTCAACATCCGTGAAGGCCAGTCCTGTCAGCGCACAGAAGCAGAAAACATCCCGAATCCGCTCCAGCCGTTCGTTGGGCATCGGGCGTTTCAGCAGCAGGTCCAGTTCCGCCTTTGTCAACGGGACTTTGACATTCGTCTTGTCGATCTTCATCTTGTAGAAACGGAATGGATTCTTCTCAATCCACTCGTTCCGGATGGCATAGAGGATGAAGTTCTTCAGGCAGCACAGCAGATTGACCGCTCCGTTGTTCTTGCATTTGTGCCTTGTCTGCATGTGGGTATTCAACCCGTCGATATACTCGTAGGAGATTCTGTCCAGCGGCAGATCCTCCTTTTGATATTGAACCTGGGTGTATTCTGTCATGTAGCGTAGCAGGCGGTGGTATTTGTTAGCTGTAACTTGGGTAATCCGTGTTCCTACTTCTGTTTGTCGTTTTTCGCAGTATTTCGAGAATTCGGCAAGGAAAAGTCGGGAGGTGCCGCCCGGATTCTCGAGCCGCTCCTTGATGGTGAAGCAGTTCGGTATCCTGCCCTCCCGAATCAGAGCATCGTAGGCTGCCAGGATATTGGCCCGATGGCTGTCTACGATGCCGTTGATCTGCAGGGCCACCTTGTCCCGATGCAGGGAGCGTTCCAGACGTTGGTTCCAGCGCTCGGGCTCAATTTGGCAGCGGGTGTAGATCTCGGTTGAGAGGCCGGAGGTGGTGATTCGGGCATAGATGGGTGCTTTGCCCTTTTTGGAGATTCTGGACTTCTTGCAGAAGAAGACTACGGAGAAGGTTGTTCGACGCATGGCTGCATGTTTTTTAAGGGGTTAAACAAACGTTTGCAGCATGGGAGATATTGCGACGCAAATCGATGTGGAACAATGCATTGTGCGAAAATCGTGACCTGTTTTCGGCCTGAGGTAAAACAGGTCACGATTTGGTCTCGGACTCGTTGCCTGAGAATGCATTTTCAGGAACCGTACAAAAATGAAAAAGCCTTACATATCATTGATACATAAGGCTTTTTGCTTGTTTTAGCGCTTCTCTTTCCTGCGCCCTAGGGTGGAAGAAGGGGCTCGAACCCTCGGCCTTCGGAACCACAATCCGACGCTCTAACCAACTGAGCTACATCCACCATGTCGATACGACTCCCGTATCGGTGTGCAAAGGTAATACGTTTTTTTGTTCCCTCCAAAAAAATCGGTCGGAAAATGTACGGGAATTTTCTGCGGGTGACAAAATGGCAGTCCGCCTGCTCGTTTGTCACCCCGAATCTGCCAAAAACCGATTGGCACATCTATTGTTGGAAGAGTGGATGCTTGTTGAAGCGATTATTCGAAAGAAAATTAGATAGTAACAATTAAAAATTAAGTGCTATGAACGTAAAACCCTTATCGGATCGCGTGCTGATTCTCCCGAATCCCGCGGAGGAGAAGACTGCCGGCGGACTGATTATCCCCGACACGGCAAAGGAAAAACCCCTGGCTGGTAAAGTGGTGGCTGTAGGCCCCGGTACCTCGGAGGTGAAGATGGAGGTCAAGGTCGGTGACCAGGTCCTCTACGGCAAGTATGCCGGACAGGAGATCCAGATCGACGGCGAGACCTATCTGATCATGAAGCAGAACGACATTCTGGCAATTATCTAACGTTAAAACGGAACAACCATGGCAAAGGAAATCAAATATAATGTGGAAGCGCGTGAACTCCTCAAGGAGGGTGTCGATGCGCTGTCGAATGCAGTCAAGGTGACGCTGGGCCCGAAAGGTCGCAACGTCATTATCGATAAGAAGTTCGGTGCACCCCAGGTGACCAAGGACGGAGTCACGGTAGCCAAGGAGGTCGAACTGGAGGATTCGTTCGCCAACATGGGCGCCCAGATGGTCAAGGAGGTCGCCTCGAAGACCAACGACGATGCCGGTGACGGTACGACCACCGCTACGGTGCTCGCCCAGTCGATCATCGGTGTGGGTCTGAAGAACGTCACCGCCGGTGCCAACCCGATGGATCTCAAACGCGGTATCGACAAGGCCGTCGCCAAGGTGGTTGAGTCGCTGCGCGCCCAGAGCCAGGAGGTCGGTTCGGACTTCGCCAAGATCGAGCAGGTAGCCACCATCTCGGCCAACAACGACCACAACATCGGTAAGCTCATTGCCGAGGCAATGGCCAAGGTCAACAAGGAGGGTGTGATCACTGTCGAGGAGGCCAAGGGTACCGAGACTCATGTCGAGGTAGTCGAGGGTATGCAGTTCGACCGCGGTTACATCTCGGCCTACTTCATCACCGATCCCGAGAAGATGGAGGCCCAGCTGGAGAAGCCCTATATCCTGATCACCGACAAGAAGATTTCGACGATGAAGGAGCTGATGGGCATATTGGAGCCCGTAGCCCAGAGCGGCCGTTCGATGCTGATCATTGCCGAGGATGTCGACGGCGAGGCGCTGTCGGCCCTGGTGGTCAACAAACTGCGCGGTACGTTGAAGATCGCCGCCTGCAAGGCGCCGGGCTTCGGTGACCGCCGCAAGGAGATGCTTGAGGATATCGCCGTACTGACGGGTGCCACCGTGATCTCGGCCGACAAGGGCATGAAGATCGAGGATACGACGCTCGACATGCTGGGTACGGCCGACAAGGTGACGCTGAACAAGGAGAACACGACGATCGTCGACGGTGCCGGCAAGAAGGAGGCCATTGCAGCCCGTGTTGCCCAGATCCGCGCCTCGATCGAGAAGGCTACGTCGGACTACGACAAGGAGAAGCTCCAGGAGCGTCTGGCCAAGCTGGCCGGTGGTGTGGCCGTCCTTTACGTGGGTGCCACGACCGAGGTCGAGATGAAGGAGAAGAAGGACCGCGTCGACGATGCGCTGGCCGCAACGCGTGCCGCCGTCGAAGAGGGTATCGTTCCGGGTGGCGGCGTAGCCTACATCCGTGCTACGGCCTCTCTTGAGGGCATGAAGGGCGACAACGAGGATCAGACGACCGGTATCCAGATCGTAAAGCGTGCCATTGAGGAGCCGCTGCGTCAGATCGTGGCCAACGCCGGTGGCGAAGGCTCGGTAGTTGTCAACAAGGTGCGTGAGGGCCAGGGTGCCTTCGGTTACAACGCCCGCGACGACAAGTACGAGGATATGCTTGCAGCCGGTATCATCGACCCGACGAAGGTATCGCGTGTGGCTCTGGAGAACGCCGCTTCGATTGCCTCGATGTTCCTGACGACGGAGTGCGTGCTGGCCGAGAAGAAGGCCGAGCAGCCTGCACCTGCGATGCCGGCCGGTGGCATGGGCGGCATGATGTAATGATCGGCCGCTGTCAGCCGACAGCATAAAATGAAAGCCGGGACACTCAGTGATGCGTGTCCCGGCTTTTTTGTGTCCGTTTGTGCCCGGAGGCGGCATCCGGAGTGCCGGCCGGTTGAGGCGCGGGTTCAGATCAGAAGAGCAGTTGCGAGGGGGTGACGCGGTCGATGTAGATCAGGAGATCGAACTGATCGGCGAGCCCTTCGTCCCAGAATTCATCCTCCCATCTCAACGCGCCGATGTGGCGGAACTTCATGCCGTTGATCCATTCGAGGGCGGGTGACTGCTCCTCGCGCAACCGTCGCAGGTCGAGCACGAAGAACGGTTCGTCGAGTTGGTGGAGCAGATACTCGATCGTTCCGGGCGGGGCCGTCTGCACGTCGTGCTGCAGCTCCTCCGAGCCGGGAACGATGATCGAGCAGCGCCCGGCGTGGAAGGTGAAGCCGACATTGAGGTAATCGGCACCGAGCGCCTCCTCCAGATGGCGTCCCATTCGGTTCTCCGCTCGGGAGACGTGGCCGTTATGGCCCCAGATGACCATCCGCGAATCGGGATTTTGCTGCCGGATCCACAGCAGATTCTCCGCCATGCAGCGATCCCGCCAGTAGATCCCCTCGTCCAGACCCAGGTACTGTCTGATGAGGGTGACCAGCTGCCGCTGCAGGGTACAACTTCGGGCATCTGTGGCTGAACGGTCGATCCGGCTCTCGATCCGGTTGAGGTTGCGTTCGATTTCGGAGGCCGTGAGCGAGTCGATCCGGGCCCGATTCCTGCGGTCGTAGCTCAGCACGCTGTCCAGCTTCGGGGCGATTTCATCCAGCAGCTGCCGGGTGGTGGCATCCTTTCCCGCTTCCTGGCGCAACAGCTTCACGGCCTGATTGGCCGACTGCATGTCGATGCCCCGGAAATGGATCGGATGGCCGTCGACGTTCCGCTGCCGCATCCACTCGATCAGCGAGAGCACCTCGTGCGTATCCCAGATCCACATTTCCAGTCCGAAGAGCGCTGCTATGGCCGTTCCCTGACCGTTGCGCAGGTAGTTGTCCAGCGGGATGCCTGCGGCCATGTCGGCTTCGAAGACCACCTGGTCGAACCCCTGCTGGGTGGCCAGGTGGCGGATCAGACGCTCCTTCATGCGGAAAATTTCGCTGGCTCCGTGGGAGTTCTCGCCCAGGGCAACCACCTGACTGTGACCGATCAATGTGTCGAATGACCGTAGGTCGACGGAGTCCGCATCGGTCGCGTCGCACCCGCTCAGCGGATGGATATAACGCCGAAGCTCCGCCTTCTCGCACCGTGTGAGCCGGCTTTTGGGGACCGGGATGCGTGGATCGCGGAGTTTGCGGCCGTCAATCCGGATTTCGAACCGGTCGAACCAGGCCCGGCCTCCGCCTTTCAGCAGGCCGCCGAAACGGACGCCCGAGGCCGAGTCGGGTATCTGCTGCCGGAGCACCATGCGCTGCCACTCCGTCGTGCCGCGCAGGCCGCGTCCCGCAGTGTCGGCCGCCAGGAGATCGTCGTCTTCCGTTTCGGTGAGGATAAGGAACAGATCGGCAAATCCCTCGGTGACCTCCTCCGTACGGACCCAGCCACTGAGTTCGATCTCATGGCCGGCTACCAGCGTGTCGGGCAGCTCCTGGGAGAAGCGGGCCCATGTGTATTTGGTCGTATCGACCTGCTCCAGCCGCAGGCTGTAGCCGCCGTGTTTGCGGCAGTTGCGGTCGCTTGCGGCGGCGTAGCCGTAGTAGACCGAGTCGGGCAGGCTCCATTGGGAGGGGTGGTCCCGGTAGTCGGTGTCCTCGAAATCGAGATTGTAAAGCGTCGTGCGGTTGCATCCGCATAGCAGGGTGCTGCCGAGAAGCAGTGCGCCTGCAAGGAGCCGGATAAGGGGAGGGGAGTAGCTCATGGTCGTATGGTTTCGGTCGGTTTAGGGTTCTGTTCGGTTTGGTTCGGGCATCCAGGTGACGATCCCCTCGACGGGATTCGCCTGCAGCCAGGCCTTAAGTTCCGCCCGGCTCCGGACGCTGCCCTCGATCACCGCCCGGTAGAGGGCAATGCCCGGGATATGCTCCTCGTCGGGCGTTTCGTACTTCAGCCGCAGAATCGCTTCGTGCGTCTCCTCGGTCAGCGTAGCCGCAATGCGGTCGGCCACCCGTTCGAAATAGCCTGCCCAGGGTGAACCTTCCGCCATGTGGATCATGTCGATCTGCCAGAGACGGCCGTCGTGATCCTCGTATTGCGCATGCCACTCCAGGCACCGGTCTTCGGCATCGAGCAGGTTGGCATACTCCATGCGGCGGATCCGCGGATGGGCGGCAATACGGGCCGCAGCAGCAAAACTCCTTTCCACGCGAAGCGGGGTCGGTGAGTAGACGTGCAGGTCGATGTCGAGGTGTTTGCAGAGCAGCCCCGAGCGGAGCGAGCCGACCTCCTCGGTACGTGCTCCGACAGCCTGCCACGCTTCGTGCAGTCCCATTTCGCGGATGATCTCCCGCGCCCGTTGTTGATTCCCGGCCGCCAGGGCTAGGATCGTTTTCATATGGTTCATCGTTGTTCGGCTATGAAAAATTCCCGGGGGTGGAAGCCGCCGGGAATGGATCGTTCTGACGATTGCCGTCCGTTATCTCCCCAGCAGAATCCGGGCCTGTGCCACGGCGGCCTGGGTGATCTGTGCCCCGGAGAGCATCTTGGCAATCTCGGCAATGCGGTCGTCGTCGCTCAGGCGGGTGATCTCCGTCCGGCTGTTGCGCTTGTAGACCACGAAGTGGGTCGATCCTTTCGAGGCGACCTGCGGCAGGTGGGTGATGTCGACTACCTGCATCGAGCCGGCCAGCGACTCGATGATCTCGCCCATGGCGTCGGCAATGCGGCCCGAAACGCCCGTATCGATCTCGTCGAAGATGATCGTCGGCAGCTGCATCCGCTTGGCCAGCAGGGCCTTCAATGCCAGCATCACGCGTGAAAGCTCACCGCCCGAGGCGATCCGCTCGACGGGTTGCGGCGTCATGCGGGCGTTGGCCGTGAAGAGGAACTGCACCTCATCGCGGCCCGTGCGGTCCAGCTCTGCGCGGGGCGTCAGCTCCACGCGGAAAACCGTCTCGGCCATCCCCAGCTTGGTCAGCGTCGCGAGAATCTCCCGGGCAAACCCCGTTGCAGCCTTTTCGCGGGCCTTGTGCAGCCGTTCGGCCAGCGCTTCGGCCTTCCCGACCGCCTCTGCGAGGGCCTTTTCGGCCTCGGCAATTGCCTCGTCGCCGTGGACGATGGCGGCCAGCTGTGCGGCACTCCGTTCGCGCAGGGCGATCAGCTCCGCCTCGTCCGCCACGTGGTATTTCTGCTGCAGGGCGATCAGCGTATCGAGCCGTGCCGAGAGTTTGGCCAGTCGCTCGGGATCGGCATCGAGCCGCTCGCTCTCGTTGGCGGCCGAGGCGTCGATATCCTTCAGCTCCTCGAGTACGGCGTGCAGCCGGTCGGCATATTCACCGGCCGTGGGGTAGCGGTCACGCAGGTGCGCGAGGTTGTTTTCGGCATTTTTCAACTGCATCAGCACACCGGTCTCGTCGCTGTCCAGCGCATTGCGCAGCTCGGTCAGCGTCTCGCCGATGCGGTCGGCATTCTCCAGCACGGCGAGCTCCTCCTCCAGTTCGGCCTGCTCGCCCTTGCGCAGGGCGGCAGCCGTCAGTTCGTCGGTCTGGAAGCGCAGCCACTCCTCGTCGCGGCGTCCCCGTTCGGCCTCCTCGCGCAGGGCGGCCAGCCGGCGGCGCAGCTCGCACATCCGGCCGTACTGCTCGCCGTAACGGGCCAGCAGCTCGCCGTTTCCGGCCACGGTGTCGAGGGCCGACGTGCGGAACTCCTCCGACGAGAGGATCAGGTTCTGGTGTTGCGAATGGATGTCGATCAGCCGCGTGCCCAGTTCGCGCAGCTGGGCCAGCTGCACCGGGACGTCGTTGACAAAGGCCCGGCTCTTGCCCGCCGGGGTGATGATGCGCGTCAGGGAGGTCTCCTCCGCGTAGTCGAGGTCATTCTCCTCGAAGAAGGGCTCCAGTCCGCACCCCTTCAGGTCGAAGGTCCCCTCCACGGTGCAGTTGCGGGCCGCATCCTTCATGGCCGAACCGTCGTTCTTGGCCCCCAGCAGCAGCCCCAGCGCCCCGAGCAGGATCGATTTGCCGGCTCCCGTCTCACCCGTGATGATGTTCAGGTGAGGGTCCAGCTCCATTTCGAGTTTGTCGATAAGTGCGTAATTTTCAACCGACAGACGACGCAGCATAGTTTTTTCGGAATTGATTGTTCAGTGATTGGCTGTCGCGGGGCGCGGCCGTCAGCGGGTCAACAGCCCCTCGATACGGTCGACAATGCGTTCGGCCACCTCGCGTTTTGACATCAGCGGAAGCTCCTCGCTGCCCGCATGGTCGATGAGCGTCACCTTGTTCGTGTCGCCGCGGAATCCGGCGCCGGCGTCGCGCAGCGAGTTCAATACGATAAAGTCGAAGTTCTTGCGCCGGAGTTTCGACTGGGCGTGGGCCTTCTCGTCGTTGGTCTCCAGGGCGAATCCCACCAGCAGACGGCCGCCCTTGCGGGCACCCAGCTCGGCGGCAATGTCTTGCGTGCGGCGCAGACGGATAAAGAGTTCGCCGTCGCCCTTCTTGAGTTTGGTTTCGGAGGCGCTTTCGGGGGTGTAATCGGCCACGGCGGCACACATCACCGCTCCGTCCGCCCGATCGAAGGCCTTCACCGTGGCTTCGTACATCTCGGCGGCCGAGAGAACATCCACCCGCTCGACTCCCGGCGGGGTGGGCAACGCCGTACGGCCCGAGACCAAGGTCACCTCGGCACCGCGTGCGGCCAGTTCGCCGGCGATGGCGTAGCCCATCTTGCCCGACGAGTGGTTCGAGATGAAGCGCACGGGATCGATTGCCTCGATCGTGGCTCCGGCCGTGACGATCATCCGTTTACCGGCGAGCGTCTTTTTTTTTTCGTCCGTTTCGCCGAGCAGCCTCCCGACGTATTCGGCGATCTGCTGCGGTTCGGCCATGCGGCCCTTGCCGCTCAGGCCGCTGGCCAGTTCTCCCTCGCCGGGTTCGACGATCCGCACTCCGCGGGCGGCCAGCGTACGGAGATTCTGCTGCGTGGCCTCGTGGGCGTACATGTCCAGGTCCATGGCCGGGGCCACGACCACCGGACAGCGCGCCGAAAGATAGGTCGTCAGCAGCAGATTGTCGGCCACGCCCGTGGCCATCTTGGCCAGCGTGTTGGCCGTGGCCGGAGCGATCACGTAGCAGTCGGCCCATTCGCCCAGCGAGACGTGGGAGTTCCAGGCGCCGTTCTCCGGATCGAAGAACTCCACCAGAATGGGCCGCTTGGAGAGGGTGGCCATCGTCAGCGGGGTGATGAACTGTTTGGCCAGCGGGGTCATCACCACCTGTACTTCGGCGCCTGCCGTCTTCCATAAACGACACAGCATGGCAGCCTTGTAAGCCGCTATGCTGCCCGTGATGCCCAGGAGAATGTGACGGCCGGCCAGATCGTGGCCCGCCGCAGTCGGAGAGGTCATTGTCGTCCGGGGGTTAGATCTCCTTGAAGGTATCGTCCTTGCCCTCCTTGTAGACCAGTTCGTGATCGAGGAACTCCTCGGTGGCGATGATCGTCGGTTTGGGCAGGCGCTCGTAGTAGCGCGAGATTTCGATCTGCTCGCGGTTTTCGAAGGTCTCCTCCATGGTGTCGGTCGGCGACGAGAAGTCGGCGAGTTTGCGGTTGAGCTCGGTCTTGAGCTCCGTGGCAATCTGATTGGCGCGTCGGGCGATGATGTTGATGCTCTCGTAGACGTTGCCGGTCTCCTTGTCCAGATCCACCAGCTTGCGCGTGATGGTGTTGTTGGGGATGTTCTTCTTGATTTCCATCTTATATATTGTTGTCCTTGTTGTTGCGGTCGAGATAGTCGCGGGCGTGCTGGGCCATGCGGTCGAGTTCCCGGATGTGGGTCGACCCGGGGAACTCCTCCTTGAACGAGAGGTAGGAGTCGAGCATGGCCAGGTAGCGGTCGGTCTGCTTGTCGGCGATCGAGTTGCTGGCGAAGCGGTAGCTCGATTCGACGATCAGATACATGATCTCTTCGCGGTGTTTGCTTTCGGGGTACTCCTTCAGGGCATTCTTGAGCGCCGTGATGGCCGACTTGTAGCGTCCGATCTTGTAATAGGTATAGGCGTTCAGGTAGGCCTTTTCGTGGAGCCGTTCGGTGAGTTCGGTGTTGATCTTCTTGAACTCCTCGATGCGCGAGCTCTGCGGGTAGCGCGACATGAACTCGTTGATGGCGATCAGGGCCTGACCGGTGACGGTCTGGTCGCGCGAGGGGGCAGGCGAGAGGAAGAAGAAGCAGAGGGCGTACATGCCTTCGGCATCCTCGATGAAGGCGCTGCGGCCGAATTTGCGGCGGAAGTCGTCGAGTTCGGTCGAGGCTGTTTCGTAGTCGTGGTTCTTGAAGCGGCTGCGGGCCTTGTAGAAGGAGACGGTGTCTTCGCGCGAGGTGCCCTGATAGTAGTGCTCCACGCCCTCGAAGAGGGTGATGGCGCGTTGCCATTTGCCGTTGTCGTAATACTCCAGCGCCTTGCTGTAGATCAGTTCGGGCTGCCCGCTTTTCAGGAGTGCATTCATGCCGGAGCATCCGCTGAGGAAGAGGGCCGCCGCCAGGGCGCACAGGGCGTATGAGAAAGTCTGCTTCATTTGAGAGTCTTTTACGGCGCTTTATCGCGCAAAGTTACGCATAAATTAACGATTTGCAAAAAAAAATATTGCCCTGCCCGCGGGAAAAGGCCCTTGTGTCGGGAGGTTTGGGTCGTTGCGGCCCCCTGCCTGCCGGCGCATCGTCTAATTGGGTGGAAGAAAGGCACTTTCCGGCTTCGGACGTGAAAAAAGATTTGCAAATGTGGATTATCCTTCTTATCTTTGCCTTATGCGATGAAACAGGGTTCTGGCCTTTGCGGGCCGGGATTCTTATTTTTTATGTTTTATTTTTTGGAGGTTCCGCTCCGGACGGGACCTCCGGGGAATGATTGAATTATGGCAAAAGAGACTATTTATCTGACAGCCGAGGGGTACAAGAAACTCAAGGACGAACTCGACCACATGCGTTCCGTCGAGCGCCCGGCTATCTCGGCGGCGATTGCGGAGGCTCGCGACAAGGGCGACCTTTCGGAGAACGCTGAGTATGATGCGGCCCGTGAGGCGCAGGGACTGCTCGAGATGCGGATTGCCAAACTCGAAGACACGATTGCCAATGCCCGGGTCATCGACGAGTCGAAGATTGACAAGAGCAAGGTGCAGATCCTGAGCAAGGTGACGCTGCTGAATCACAATAACAACAAGCAGATGACCTATACGATCGTAGCCGAGCACGAGGCCAATCTGCGCGAGGGCAAACTCGCCATCGGCACGCCCATTGCCAAGGCACTGCTGGGTCACAAGAAGGGTGACCGTGTGGATGTGAATGTGCCGGCCGGAACGATTCACTTCGAGATCCTCGACATCTCGATCTGATCCGGAGCCTGGAAAAGACATACGACCTACCGAGAATTCGGTATTTTTATCGGGACCGCTTGCCGCGGTCCTTTTTTTTCGTACCTTCACGGCGATGAAGATGCACCTCACGCTCCGACGATTGACGGCAGCCTTTCTGCTGCTGACGCTGCTCGGCGCCTATGCCGGGCAGAAGGTGCATATCTATCTCGAGGACCATGCCCATTTTGCCGCCCATTGCGGCGGTCTGCTGCCCGACAACGGAGCCCGGGAGGAGATCGTCGGGTATTGTCCCGTTGACAACTACCACTTCTTTCCCTATCTGGCGCAGAGCCTGCCGGCCCCACAGTTCCACGGCGAGGTGCTGGCCGTGCTGCAGCCCCAAGCCACGCGGTGTTGTTGCGCACAGCGCGTGACGGTCCTTTCGCTGCGGGCGCCTCCCGGGTTTGACCGCTGACGGAAGCGATGCGCGGCGGCGTATCGCATCGGGTCCCTGCACGGGCAGGGACGCAGGCGTCGTATGCCTGCCTCCGGGGCTTCGAAAGCCTTCGGAACGTTCCCCAGTTGTCAAACCGATTGAAAATCCACATATGAAAAATATCCTTTTGGCGGCACTGCCTTTGCTGTTGCTGCTCTGTTTCGGCGCAGCGGGCGCCGAGGCTCCCCGCAAAGCCACCGACGCGAACCTTTTCGGACACGTCGTCGACCGCACGACGCACGAACACCTGGCCTATGCCACGGTCTCGGTTGTCGGCACCACCTTCGGCACCACCACCGACGCCTCGGGCCACTACTTTCTGAAGAACCTCCCCGAGGGGCGGCGGCTGATCGAGGTCCGGGCACTGGGCTACGCCCTACGGCGCGACTCCGTCCAGCTGACACGTGGCACGACCCTCGAACTGAATTTCGAGGTCGAACCCAGCGGCATTGCCATGGACGAGGTGGTTGTCTCGGCCAGCCGTTCGGCTACGCTGCGGCGCGAGGCTCCGGCGCTGGTGAGCGTCCTCGACGCCCGGCTCTTCGAACGCACCGAGGCGTCGTGCCTGGCCCAGGGACTGTCGTTCCAGCCCGGCGTGCGGGTCGAGAACGACTGCCAGAACTGCGGCTTCACGCAGGTGCGCATCAACGGTCTGGACGGCCACTATTCGCAGATTCTGGTCGATTCGCATCCGCTCTTTTCGGCCCTGACGGGGGTCTACGGCCTGGAGCAGATCCCCTCGAACATGATCGAACGGGTTGAGGTGCTGCGCGGCGGCGGTTCGGCGCTTTTCGGGTCGTCGGCTATCGGCGGGACGATCAACGTCATCACCCGCGAACCGACGCGCAGTACGGCGCAGTTCTCCCACCGGCTGCTCTCGCTCGGCGGCAGCCACTCCTACGACAACACCTCGATGCTCAACGCCTCGATCGTCTCCGAGAGCGGTCGCGCCGGATT
Source organism: Alistipes sp. An54 (assembly GCF_002159375.1). Lineage (NCBI taxonomy): Bacteria > Pseudomonadati > Bacteroidota > Bacteroidia > Bacteroidales > Rikenellaceae > Alistipes > Alistipes sp. An54. The sequence goes on along the minus strand of NZ_NFIA01000009.1, from coordinate 52,994 downwards.
CGGCATCTTCGGCCAGAGCCGCCACCGCTCGGGATACGACCACAACGGCGACGGCTTTACGGAGCTTCCGCAGCTTGAGAGCCGTTCGCTGGGCATGCGCACCTTCCTGCGGACGGGGGCCTATTCGCGGCTGACGGCCCAGTACCACCATCTCAACGAGTTCCGCCGGGGCGGCGACCTGCTGAAACAGCCCCCTCACGAGGCCAATGTGGCCGAACAGGCCGACCATGCCATCGACGGCGGCAGCCTTTCGTTCGACCTCTCGTCGGCCGACCGCCGGGACCGCTTCAATGCCTACGCCTCGTTCCAGCATACGGCCCGCAAGAGCTACTACGGCAGCCGGCAGGATACGCGGGCCTATGGCACGACCCGGGATCTGGTCGTGGCGACCGGCTTGCAGTATGTCCATGCCTTCGAGCGGTTGTGGTTCCTGCCCGCCGAGCTGACCCTTGGGGCCGAATACAGCTACGATGATCTGGCCGACCGTTCGGTGGGCTATGACATCCATACCGATCAGCGGGTGCATATCGTCGGCGGCTATCTGCAGAACGAGTGGAAGTCGGAGAGGTGGTCCTTCCTGCTGGGCGGGCGTCTGGACAAGCACAATCTGGTCGATCACGTGATCTTCAGCCCACGGGTCAACCTGCGCTTCAACCCCACGGAGTCGGTCAACCTGCGGTTGAGCTACGCCGCCGGCTACCGGGCCCCGCAGGCCTTCGACGAGGATCTGCACGTCGCCATCGTGGGCGGCGAGCGGGTTCGCATCCGGCTGGCCGACAACCTGCGCGAGGAGCGTTCGCACAGCGTCAGCCTCTCGGCCGACCTCTACCACAACTTCGGATCGGTGCAGACCAACCTGTTGATCGAGGGTTTCCACACCCGGCTGAAGGATGTCTTTGCGTTGCGCGACCTGCAGCAGACGGACGACGGCAGCAAGATCCAGGAGCGTTACAACGGTTCGGGAGCGACGGTGACGGGGTTGAACCTCGAGGGGCGTGCGGTCTTCACGCGCTGGTTCGAGCTGCAGTCCGGCATGACGTGGCAGCGCAGCCGCTATGTCGAGCCCGAGGCGTGGAGCGACGACCCCGAAGTGGCACCCGTGCGGAGGATGTTCCGCACGCCGGACCTCTACGGCTACTTCACGGCATCGTTCAAACCGTGGCGCCGCCTGACGGCCGATCTCTCCGGCACCTGTACGGGCGAAATGCTCGTGCAGCACAAGGCCGGTTCGGGCGTCGGGCAGGATGTGGCCGTCACGACGCCGGCCTTCTGCGACGTGAATCTGAAGGTGGCCTACGACTGGCGGATCTACCGCGACGTCACACTGCAGCTCTACGGCGGCGTGCAGAACCTCTTCAACGCCTATCAGCGCGATTTCGACCGCGGCGTCGAGCGGGATTCGGGCTATATCTACGGACCGTCGCTGCCGCGCAGCTGGTTTGTCGGCGCGAAGATCTCATTCTGAGGGTTGTCCGGGGCGGTTTGCCGCCTTCGGGCCTCTTCGGAAGCTCTCCCTGTTGCATAAAAACGGCCCCGATACGCGGATCGGGGCCGTTTGTCTTCGCGGTTGCCTGCTGGCAGCCGTCGGGCTACAGGGCGTTGATCTCGTGCAGCACGCGGTTGGTCTTGTGGACGGCTTCGGCCGAGGCGGCGAACTTCGCGGCCTCCTCCTTGGTGAGCTCCACCTCGACGATCTTCTCGATGCCCTTGCGGCCGATGATCGCCGGTACGCCGATGCAGAGGTCCGACTGCCCGTATTCGCCCTCGAGGTAGCACGAGCAGGGGATCAGCTTCTTCTGGTCGTGGAGAATGGCCTCGACCATCATCGAGGCGGCGGCTCCCGGAGCGTACCAGGCCGACGTGCCGATGAGTTTGGTCAGCGTGGCGCCTCCGACCATCGTGTTCTGTACGGCCTCCTGAAGTTTCTTCTTCGAGGCGAACTGCGTGACGGGAACTCCGTTGACCGTGGCCTTCGACAGCAGCGGGATCATCGTCGTGTCGCCGTGACCGCCGATCACCATTCCGTCGATATTGTTGATGTTGACGCCTGTAGCCTTGGCCAGATAGCACTTGAAGCGCGACGAATCCAGTGCGCCGCCCATACCGATGATGCGGTTTTTGGGGAGTCCCGAGGCCTTCAGGGCCAGATAGGTCAGCGTATCCATGGGGTTGGCCACGACGATGATGATGGCGCGCGGCGAGTACTGGATGACGTTGCCGACGACGCCCTTCATGATACTGGCATTCGTGCCGATGAGTTCTTCGCGGGTCATGCCCGGTTTGCGGGGGATGCCCGAGGTGATGACCACCACGTCCGAATTGGCCGTCTTCCGGTAGTCGTTGGTTACACCGACGAGTTTCGTGTCGAAATCCATCAGCGTGGAGGTCTGGTACATGTCCAGCATTTTGCCTTCGGAGAGGCCCTCCTTGATGTCGACGAGAACCACCTCGCTTGCCACTTCGCGGCAAGCCATCACATTCGCACAGGTTGCACCTACGGCGCCTGCGCCTACGACGGTAACTTTTGACATACTTTTGAGCGTTTGGGTTAGCAGGTAATTCGGATTTGGGGGCGGAGTTGTCCGCTTTGCGGCGGATCCTCATTCGGAACACGGTCAGCGAGACTTTCGTTGCGGCTCCGTCACTCTTTTTCACACCTTTTCATTCCGCTGAGGCGGTCGGTGCGGACCAGTATCCGCATTCTGCCTTGCAGGAGCGGATTGTCCTTGCCGCGGAACATTCGCACGTTTGCGCTTTTCGGGGATTCATACGCTCGGGTATCGGACTCCGTTTGGACTTTTCCCATTCTTTTCCCATTTCCCGTTCTGTCTTGCCCAGATTCGTGAGTCCATTGCGGAGTTTTTCTTCTCCCCCCCCCTCCTGGTTCTGCGCGTTCCATCTCCCACACGGCCGCACCGGTTGCGCTTTCTGCGCCTGCAGATGTCGGCTGGTTACAGTGTCTGCTTTTTCCATGGCCCGTTTGCACACACGGCATCCGGGTTTCAGCGTTGTCGTGCCGGGACCGAGCCCGCCGGGGCTCTTCTCCCGAGAGTTGCGAATCCGTCCGTTGCCGGGGTTGATTGCTCCATTCTCCTGTTTGCGCACACACTCACTTTTTCTCAACCTTTTATTGATGTCGGCGTCATGCCTCTCTCCTCGCGATGCGCCTATTCGTGCGTGCCTTCACCCCCCCCCGCAATGTCCCGGCAGCGAACTTCTCCGCCCCTTGTTATGGTCGGAACTATCCGATCAGTTTCTCGTAGTCGGCCGGGCTGAGCAGCTTTTCGAATTCGGCCGGATCGGTCATCTTGACCTTGACGAGCCAACCTTCGCCGTAGGCGTCCTTGTTGACGATCGAAGGATCGGCATCGACGGCGCTGTTGAACTCCAGCACCTCGCCGCCCACGGGCAGGAAGGCGTCGCTGACGGTCTTCACGGCCTCGATCGAGCCGAAGACTTCGCCGGCGGCCAGTGTTTCACCGACGGTCGGCACGTCGACGAAGACGATGTCGCCCAGCTGGCTCTGTGCGAAATCGGTGATGCCGACAACGGCTACGTCGCCCTCGACGCGGCACCACTCGTGGTCGTTCGAGTATTTCAGATTTGCAGGTACATTCATGGTATTTGAAATTTTTGTTTATGAAATCGGTTTATTCCTTTGCAAATATAACTGTTATTTTTGTAACAGCAAGAAAAATCGTCCGAAATTTACGACGCCGGGGCGGATCTTCCCGGCCCGTCATGGGCTCTCCGCCTTGACGGGGTCTATTTCCGGAGGACGAATTCGATCTCCTTGAAGAGGTATTCGCGGAGCGCGCCGTCGTCGTGGCGCAGGATCAGTTCGCCGGTGGGGCGCACGCCTTCGATGACGGCGTGCGTGAGCGAACCGTCGGGATAGCGGAACGTCCGCCGCACGCCCAGGTCGTACATGCGCCGGCGATACTCCTCCTGCAGGGCGTTGCGGTCGCCGTGTTCGAGCTGTTCGTAGCGGGCCGTCATGCAGCGTTCGAAGGTCTCGAGCACCTGGCGGCGGTCGTAGCGGCGTCCGGTGAGCTGAGCCATCGAGACGGGATTCGGAAGCGACGGGTCGAACTCCGTCTGGTTGACGTTGATGCCGATGCCGAGCAGCGAACGCGAGAGCGTTGCGCCGGCGTAGTTGTGTTCGATCAGCACGCCCTCGAGCTTGCGGTCGCCGGCATAGATGTCGTTGGTCCACTTGATGCGGGTCTCGATGCCGTAGGCGGTGAAGGTGTCGGTCAGCGCCACGGAGAGTGCCTCGCAGAGCAGGAACTGTTCCGTGACGGGCAGGAAGCGCGGTTCGACGACCATCGTGAAGGTGAGATTCTCGCCTTCGGGGCTGAGCCACTGATGGCCGCGCTGGCCGCGTCCGGCGGTCTGGTGCTCGGCCCAGACGATGTCGCCGTGGCGGTATCGCGGGTCGCGGGCGTCGTCGTTGGTCGAGGTGGTCGTGTCGAGGTGGTAGATCATTTTTCGAGGTGTTTGGGTGGGGCGAACCGCAGGGGGTGCCATTGTATCCCCCCCCCTCCCCGCGGGAGGGGATTCCGGTCGTGGGTCAGATCGAGACGCCGAAGTCGCGCAGGGCGTCGTTCAGCGAGGTTTTCTTGTCGGTGGACTCCTTGCGGCGGCCGATGATCAGCGCGCACGAGACGCTGTATTCGCCGGCGGGGAACTGCTTGCGGTAGCTGCCCGGGACGACCACCGAGCGGGCCGGCACGTAGCCCTTGTAGGTGACGGGTTCGGGACCGGTGACGTCGATGATATGGGTCGAACCGGTGATGACGGTGTTCGATCCGAGGACCGCCTCGCGGCAGACGTGGGCCCCCTCGACGACGATCGAGCGCGAACCGATGAAGCAGTTGTCCTCGATGATCACGGGGGCGGCCTGCACGGGTTCGAGCACGCCGCCGATTCCGACGCCGCCCGAGAGGTGGACGTGGCGGCCGATCTGGGCGCACGAGCCGACCGTGGCCCACGTGTCGACCATCGTGCCCGTGTCGACATAGGCGCCGATGTTGACGTACGAGGGCATCAGGATGGCTCCCGGAGCGATGTAGGCGCCGTAGCGGGCCACGGCGTGGGGTACGACGCGTACGCCCAGCCGTTCGTAGTCGTGCTTGAGCTCCATCTTGTCGAACCATTCGAGTTCGCCGGCCTGCATCTTGCGCATGGGCTGGATCGGGAAGTAGAGCAGCACGGCCTTCTTGACCCATTCGTTGACCTGCCACTCCTCGCTGCCCTCGGCCACGGGCTGGGCGGTGCGCAGCTGGCCGCGGTCGACCAGGTCGATCACCTGGCGGATGGTCTGTCGATAGCTTTCGTCGTGCAGCAGTTCGCGGTTCTCCCACGCCTGGTCGATGCGTGTTTTGAGTTCGTTATGGTTGTCAGTCATCTTGTTCGGTATTTTTCAGGAGGACAAATTTATGGAAAATATCGAATTTTTCCTAACTTTGTCCCAATATCACCCAAACGGTTGTACTTATGAAGCATTATTCCTGGACGATCGCCGTGCTGACGGGCGCGGTGGCATTGGCAACGACCGGTTGCAACAACATGAAACAGATAAAGCATGCTCCCTACCCCGAGACGCCGCGCGGCGAGGTAGTGGACAACTATTTCGGCACCGAGGTGCCGGATCCCTACCGCTGGCTCGAGGATGACAATTCGCCGGAGACGGCCGCCTGGGTGGCCGCCGAAAATGCCGTGACGAACGCCTATCTGGAGCAGATTCCCTTCCGCGAAGCCATCCGCAAACGGCTGGCCCAGTTGTGGAACTACCCCAAGGAGGGTGCTCCGGCCAAACACGGCGACTGGTGGTATTACTCCTCCAACGACGGCCTGCAGAACCAGGCGGTGATCTACCGCACGACGGCTCCCGGCCAGCCGGGCGAGGTGTTCCTTGACCCCAATACGCTCTCGGACGACGGTACGGTGGCCGTGGGCGAGATCTCCTTCTCGAAGGACGGCCGCTACTTTGCCTATGCCGCCGCGGCGTCGGGCTCGGACTGGGTCGAGATCCGCGTCATGGATACCGCGACCAAGGAGCTGACCGGAGACCGGATCGAGTGGGTGAAGTTCTCGGGAGCGGTGTGGGCCCCCGATTCGAAGGGCTTCTACTACAGCGCCTATGATGCCCCGAAGACGGGGACCTATTCGTCGCAGAACCAGTTCCAGAAGGTCTTCTACCATGCACTCGGCACGCCGCAGTCCGCCGACCGGCTCATCTACGAGGACAAGGCCCATCCGCTGCGTTACTTCTCGGCCTGGCCTTCGCAGGACGGCCGCTGGCTCTTCATCGTCGGTTCGGAGGGAACCTCCGGTTCGGAGATCCTCGTACGCAAGGTTTCGGAGCGCAGCTTCCGGACGCTGCTCCCGGGCTTCGCCCACGACTACCGCCTCGTCGACTGCCAGGACGACAACCTCTACTTCATGACCAACGAGGGGGCCTCGAACTATGCCCTGAAGCGGATCTCGCTGACGAAGCCCGGACAGGTCGCCACGGTGATCCCCGAGCATCGGAAAAACCTGCTCGAAGGGGTGGGCAAGGCCGGCGGCTACCTCTTCGCCTCCTACCTGCAGGATGCACAGAACCGCATCGCGCAGTATGACTACGACGGAAAGCTGGTCCGCGAGGTCGAGCTCCCGGCCATCGGTGCCGTAGGCGGCTTCAGTGGCGAAAAGGAGGCTGCGGAGCTCTACTACACGCTGTCGAACTACACGTCGCCCGCCACGATCTACCGCTACGACATCGCCTCGGGCGAGTCGACCCTCTACAAGGCCCCCGAGGTGGCCTTCGACCCCTCGCTTTACGTCACCGAGCAGGTCTTCTACCCCTCGAAGGACGGTACGCAGGTGCCGATGTTCATCACCCGCCGCAAGGACATGAAGCTCGACGGCAGGAATCCCTGCCTGCTCTACGGCTACGGCGGCTTCCAGATCAATATCACACCGGCCTTCAACCCCTCGGCGCTGATGTTCGTCGAGCAGGGCGGCATCTACTGTGTGGCCAACCTGCGCGGCGGTTCGGAGTACGGCGAGGCCTGGCACAAGGCCGGCATGCTCGAAAACAAGCAGAACGTCTTCGACGACTTCATCGCGGCGGCCGAATACCTCATCGCCCAAAAGTACACCTCGAAGGAGCGGCTGGCCATCAACGGCGCCTCGAACGGCGGTCTGCTGGTCGGTGCGTGCGAGGTGCAGCGCCCGGATCTCTTTGCCGTCTGCCTGCCGCAGGTCGGCGTGCTGGACATGCTGCGCTACCACAAGTTCACGATCGGCTGGGGCTGGGCCGTGGAGTACGGTTCGTCGGAAGACGCCGAGCAGTTCTCCTATATTTATAAGTATTCGCCGCTGCACAACATCCGAAAGGGTACGGTCTATCCGGCGACGCTGGTGATGACGGCCGACCACGACGACCGCGTCGTTCCGGCCCACTCGTTCAAGTTCGCCGCCGAGATGCAGTATGCCCAGGCGGGGGATGCCCCGGTGCTGATCCGCATCGACTCGAAGGCGGGTCACGGAGCCGGCAAGCCCACCTCGAAGCGCATCGACGATGCCACCGACATGTACGCGTTCCTCTTCCAGAATATCGGTGTGCCGTATCGCCCGGTCGGGGAGTAGCGGCGGCTGCCGGCAAGAGGTGGCAACGGCTCGGGGGCTTCGCTGCGAGGCCCTCCGTGCCTTGCCGAATCAACAGAAGGTTAGGTTAATAAGGAAAAATATGAAGGTCTACAAATTCGGAGGCGCGTCGGTGCGGAATGCCGACGGGGTGAGAAACCTGCGCCGGATCATCGACGACGAACAACATCTCTTCATCATCGTCTCGGCGATGGGAAAGACGACCAATGCCCTGGAGAAGGTCTTCGAGGGACTCCAGAAGGGCGACCGGCAGCAGTCGCTCGACCATATCGCACAGTTGCGGCAGTACCACGCCGAGATTATCGACGATCTGTGGCACGAACACCGACAGCTGGAGCGTGTCGAGCGTCTTTTCGACGAGCTGGAGCACGTCGCCACACAGACCCGCTACCTCCCCGAAGAGGCCGAGTTGTGGTACGACACGATCGTGGCCTACGGCGAGCTGGTCTCGACGACGATCATCTCCGAGTATCTGAACTACGCCGGGGTCCCGAACCGCTGGATCGACATGCGCCGGTGCTTCGTCACCGAACAGCGTCACAAGGATGCCGGAGTCGATCTTGCGGCTTCGACGCCGCTGTTGCGGGAGGCGGTCGGAGGGGGCCCGGAGACGATCTTCATCGGACAGGGCTTCATCGGCGGGGCGCCCGACGGAACCACCACCACGCTGGGCCGCGAAGGGTCGGACTACTCGGCAGCCGTGGCGGCCAATATCCTCGATGCGGAGTCGATGTCGGTGTGGAAGGATGTCGACGGCGTGCTGAACGCCGACCCGAAGATCTTCCCCGACGCCGTGCAGATCGCCGAGCTGAACTATCTGGATACCATCGAACTGGCCTACAGCGGTGCGCAGATCATCCACCCGAAGACCATCAAACCGCTGCAGAACAAGAATATCCCGCTCTACGTGCGTCCGTTTGGCGACAAGCGCAAGCCGGGGACGGTGATCCGCGGCATGTCGGCGCCGGTCGACGTCCCGATTCTGATTCTGAAGAAGGATCAGGTGCTGCTGACGATCCGTTCGCGCGACTTCTCGTTCGTGCTGGAGGAGAAGTTCGCGACGATCTTCTCGTTGCTCGAGCACTTCCGCATCAAGACCAATCTGATCCACAACTCGGCGGTCAACCTGAGTCTGTGTGTCGACAATTCGTGGCATATCGACGAGGTGGTCCGGGCGTTGCGCGAGTCGGGCTTCGACGTGATGACGACGCGCGACATGGAGCTGCTGACCATCCGCGGCTATACGGATGATCTGTGGCGGCGTTATGCCCGCGGTCCGCAGGTCTTCATCCGCCAGGCGACGCAGTCCACCGTACGCGTCGTGCGCAAGAAGCAGGGGCAGTATTGATTGGCCGCCCGATGGGAGCCCATGAAAAAAGAGAGCCCGACGGCTCTCTTTTTTTGTTGTGCGGGTTCCGGATGTTCGTGTGCTTCCGGTTTGGAACGGATCGGTCGCCCCATGGCCCCCCCTCTCTCTCATTAGTCCCTCTCTAAAAGACTCCCTGACGGAGACGGTGAAGGATGCCCACGACCGACTGTTCACGAATCTCGCCGTTGCGTTTCATGTTCCAGATCATGCGGGCAATATAGCGTTCGATGTCGCGCTGCAGGCTCTTGTAGAGCGGACACGCCGTATAGTTTTCGTTGTCGAGCAGCACGTCGCGGATCGACCGCAGCGAATTGGTGTAGTTCGACATCTCGTTCTTCAGGGCCACGCCCTGCTTCTGCGAGGCGGTGATCCGTGCGATCGACATGTCGCGCAGCTTCTCGCAGACGGTGTTCAGCAGCACCATCACCACGTTGTCCATCAGCGTGTGGCCGTGCATGAAGAGGTAGGTGTTTTCGGGTTTCACGCCGCGCTGCCGGAGCTGGGTCTCGAACTCCTTCATGGGTTCGATCATCCGCGGATTGCGGCGCTTGAGCAGCTCTTCGCGCTTGGCGACGTTGCGCTGCAGCCATTCGAGGGTGCGTTCGCCGTTGTTCTCGATCTCGAGGTAGCCCAGCCGCACCGACGATTTGAAATCGGCCAGCGGGAAGACGTGCTCCGAGGCCAGCTGCGCCGAAAAGGCATACCAGAGGAAGAGCGGGTAGATCGTGCAGGAGTATTCGTGCAGGAAGCGCACGAAGTCGAAGATGCGCGTATCGTTCTTGGTGGCCTTGACGCAGACGTTGTGCAGCGAGGGGGCGTAGCAGAGGTAGTTCTCGGTGGCGTAGGCGTAGGTGTGGAACATGAAGCGGGCGTCGGCCAGCTGGCGCGACTGTTCGGTGCGCCCGGCAAAGAGGTAGTCGAAGTCCGAGTCGACGCAGAGGATCATCTCCTCGGACGACTGGGGGATCATCCCCAGCAGCACCTTCTTGCCCTTGGGCAGGTCGCCGCGGTCGGGCACCGAGATCTCGAAACGCAGATAGGGGTTGCGGAAGTGGTCGAAGATGCCGCGCCAGAAGGCGACATCCTCATAGCCTTCGACATAGACCTTCACCAGCCGCTGGTCGGGGTTGGCCGGCAGCGGGCGGGGGAGCTCCTCGAGGCTCTTCGCATGGGCGAAGGGGTGTGATTTGCGGGGTTTTTCGGTGAACTTCCTGGCCATACGCATACAAAGATAAATAATTTCGTATTTTTGCGCAAAATAAAGGCGCCCGATCGGCGTTTAATTCCTACCTTCCGAACACGATTTATGGCAGACAACGACTGGAAATCCCGCTTGGGGATGGTCTACTCGACCAATCCCGACTTCAAATACGAGACCGCCGCGAAGCCTGAGGCGGAGACTCTTCCGCCGCAGCGGCAGGAGCTGCGCGTATGGCTCGACCGCAAGCAGCGCGCCGGCAAGGTCGTCACACTGGTGCGGGGCTTCGTCGGGCGCGACGAGGATCTGCAGGCTCTGGCCCGGATGCTCAAGACCCGGTGTGGCGTCGGCGGAGCGGCCAAGGAGGGCGAAATCATCATTCAGGGCGACCACCGCGACCGCATCGTCAACCTGCTCACCAGCAGCGGCTACCGTTGCAAAAAGGCCGGCAACTGAGGTGAGGCGGGTGCTGTTGTTCGTGTTGCTGCTCACCGCGCTGCTTTTCGGTGTGCGGCGTGCCGAGGCCCAGTATTACACGTGGGGCTCGGATCCTCCGCTCAAGTGGTCGACGATCCGTACGCCCGACGTGCGGATGATCTATCCCGATACGGTCTCGGAGCTGGCGCGGCGCACGCTCTTCTACATCCGCGCCGTGCAGCCCGACATCGCCTACGGCTTCCGCCACGGGCCGATGCGCATTCCGTTTGTCATGCACCCCGAGAACTTCGAGTCGAACGGACTGGTGATGTACCTTCCCAAACGCGTGGAGTTCCTCACCTCGCCGGCCATCGACAGCTATTCGATGCCGTGGTACAAGCAGTTGGTGGCCCACGAGTACCGCCATGCCGTGCAGTACAACAACCTCAACCGGGGGGTGATCCGCGTGCTGAGCTACATCCTCGGGCAGCAGGGCTCGACCATCGGTCTGCTGTGCATGCCGGTATGGGCCATGGAGGGAGATGCGGTGATGTCCGAGACGATGATGTCGTCGTTCGGCCGCGGACTGCAGCCCTCCTTCTCGATGGCCTACCGGGCCATGGGCAGCGTCGGGCGCGACCACCGCAACATCGACCGCTGGTTCTGCGGCTCCTACCGCGACTACATCCCCGACCATTACGAACTGGGTTATCAGATCTGCTCCTACGCCTGGGAGCGTTACGGCGAGAATGTCTGGGACCGCGTGGCGTGGTTTGGGTCGCGCAACCCCTACATGCTGGCCACGACGCGCATCGCGCTAGAGAAGTACTACGATACGAATGTCAGCCGGCTCTTCCGCGAGACGTTCGACGAACTGGAACGCTTCTGGTCGTCGCTGCCCGAGGAGCCGGACACGGCCCGGCCGCTCGTCGAACTCCCCGAGCGCAACCATACCGAATACCAGTGGCCGCTGGCGCTGGGCGATACGGCGGTGCTGGCCGTGAAGACCGATCTGGACCGAGTGTCGCGCTTCGTGACGGTGGACCTCCGCACGGGTCGGGAGCGTGAGGTGGCTGCGACGGGGCTGATCTCCACGCGCCCGACGCTGGGCAACGGCCGCGTCTGGTGGACCGAATACCGCCGCTCGGCCCTCTTCGAACAGCGGGTCAATTCGCAGCTCTGCTACATGAATCTGGCCGATGGCCGGACCCGGACGGTCGGTCCGGCCCGGCGGGCGCTCTATCCCACCTCGACTCCCGATGCGCTGGGGTGGGTCGAATATGCGCCCGAGGGCCGTTATACGGTGGTCGTGCGGCGCAACGGCGGAGAGGAGGAGCGCTTCGCGGCGCCCGACCGCACGGAGTTGCACGGACTGGCGTGGGACGACCGGACGCGGGCGTGGTATGTGCTGGTTACGGACGGCAGCGGCATGTGGATCGGACGGATCGATGCCGGGGGGCTGCACGCCGTGACCCGCGGGGCCTACATTACGCTTTCGGATCTGCGGGCCTCCGACGGACGGCTCTACTACGGCTCGATCGCCTCAGGCAAGGATGAGGCTCATTGCTACGATCTGACCGAGAGGTGCGAATACCGCCTGACGACCTCGACCTATGGTTCGTTTGACCCGGCACCGGCCGGGGACCGGCTGCTGGTGACGACCTACGACCGACGGGGATACCGCCTGGCCTCACAGCCGGCTGACAGCGTGCGGATTCCCGTCGAGGCGCGGCGCGTGCCGCTGAACCGGGTCAATCCGCCGCGCCGCCGCTGGGAGGTGCTGAATCTCGATACGGTGCGCTTCGCGATGGCCGACTCGACGCTTCAGAGTTCGGATTTCCGGGCAAAACGCTACGCCAAAGTGCCCAATCTGGTCAACGTTCACAGCTGGATGCCGCTGGCTTTCAATCCCTTCTCTTTGGTCGAGGAGCAGTCGATCGACCTGAATGCCGGTGTGACGCTGATCTCGCAGAACCTGCTCTCGAATACCGAGGCCTACGCCTCCTACGGCTGGAACCGTTCCGAAGGGTCGCTCTTCAATCTGGGCGTACGCTACTACGGACTGGGCATCCGCTTCGATCTCGACGCCTCGTACGGCGGCAACCAGCTCTTCTATTCGCTCGGACAGTACAACGCCCAAACCGGAAAGTATGAGTATCAGTCGCGTCCGGCCCCCGACAAGTACTACTCCGTGGGGTTGTCGGCCACGCTGCCCTTCTATCTGCAACGCGGTTACCATACGCGCCAGTTCTCGGTCTCGGCCCGCTGGAACTACTCGAACGGCATGGTGGCCGATCTGGGCAAGATCGAGTGGGGTGAAGGGGGCGGAATCACCAACATCCAGCATGTCGGCTTCCGCGAGGGGCTGCATCAGGTCGCCTTCGGACTGGGTTATTCGGACCAGGTGCGCATGGCTCACCGCGACTTCGCCCCCCGCTGGGGCTACACCCTCTCGACCAGCTATACGTTCAATCCGGCGGACCGCTATTTCAGCGATCTGATCCTCTTCTACGGACAGGCCTATCTGCCGGGGGTGATGCGCCACCACTCGCTTTCGGTAGCCGCGACCTACCAGACTTCGATCGGCGGTTACAAGTTCCCGGGGGGCTATGCCCCGTTGAGCTACAAGTCCACGCGCCTCATCCCGCGGGGCTTCACTTCGGCCGACATCGTCTCGAACAACTACACGGCCTGTGAGGCCAACTACCAGTTGCCGCTCTGCTATCCCGAGGGGGGTATCGGCTCGGTGATCTACTTCAAGCGCATCCGGCTCAACGTCGGCGGCGACTACGCCCGTTTCCGGACTCCGGTCGGGGGAGCGCTCGCGTGGCAGCGGATCTGGTCGGCGGGCGGCGACGTGGTTTTCGATTTCAACCTCTTCCGCCAACCCGCCTCGGGCACCTCGACCTTCACCCTCTCGTGCTACCGCCCCTCGACCGGCGGGGTGTGGATCGGCGGATCGCTCGGACTCCCATTTTAGGGAATATTTTGTATCTTTACGGCAAAATTCGGTCTTATGGAACAACGTAAGAAGTCGGGCATCAGCCCCAAAGCGATCAAATGGATCTGGGGCGTGGCCTTCGCACCTTTCGTACTGCTGGCACTGCTGCTGTTGCTGACGGCGCTCGGCCTCTTCGGCCGCCTGCCCTCGTTCGAGGAGCTGGAGAACCCCCGCAGCAATCTGGCCACGGAGATCTACTCCGAAGACGGCAAGGTCATCGGCACGTTCTTCGTGCAGAACCGCTCCTACGTGCAGTATGCCGACCTCTATCCGACGGACTCGACGCTCCATATCCGCCTCGACGGCCATGAGGTGCCGCCGATCGTCGCGGCGCTCATCTCCACGGAGGATGCCCGCTTCCGCAGCCACTCGGGCATCGACATTCCGTCGCTGGCCCGCGTGGCCTTCAAGACCGTGCTGCTGCAGAACACCTCGCAGGGCGGCGGCTCGACCATCACCCAGCAGCTGGCCAAGAACCTCTTCCCGCGCGATACGGCCCGCAACCGCGGCCGCGTGGCCCGTATGACCAAGCTCGTGACGGCGAAACTCAAGGAGTGGATCACGGCCCTCAAACTCGAATACAACTATACGAAGGAGGAGATCGCCGCCATGTACCTCAATACGGTCGAATACGGTTCGAATGCCTACGGCATCAAGTCGGCGGCCCATACGTTCTTCAACAAGGAGCCCCACGAGCTCAACGTACAGGAGGCGGCCGTGTTGGTCGGCGTGGTGAACGCCCCGACGCGCTATTCGCCCGTGCGGAACCCGGACAATGCGCTGGCCCGCCGCAATTTGGTCCTCACGCGCATGGAGGAGTCCGGGGCGCTGACGCGCAAGCAGCGCGACTCGATTGCGGCGCTGCCCATCGTGCTGAACTACCGCCCCATTTCGCACAACGAGGGCTCGGCGACCTATTTCCGCGAGATGCTGCGTCTGGTGATGAGTGCCGACCGCCCGAAGCGCAGCCAGTTCTACAACGAGTGGGACTACGACCAGGCGGTCAAGGAGTATGACGAGAATCCGCTCTACGGCTGGTGCCACAAGAACCGCAAGGCCGACGGTACGCCCTACAACATCTACCGCGACGGCCTGAAGATCTACACGACGATCAATTCGCGGATGCAGACCTACGCCGAACAGGCCGTGCAGAAGCAGATGGAGACGGTCATCCAGCCCAAGATGGATGCGCAGTACCGCCGCACGAAGGTGTTGTTCCTCGATACGGACCGTGAGGAGCGTGAGCGGATCATGCGTCAGGCGATCCGCTATTCGGACCGTTACCGAGAGATGAAGCGGGCGGGCTTCAGCGAGCGGCAGATTACGGCGTCGTTCGACGAACCCTGCCCGATGCGGGTCTTCACCTACAAGGGCGAACGCGATACGGTGATGACGCCGCGCGACTCGATCCTCCACCACAAGCGCATCATGCGGGCGGCGATGGTGGCGATGGATCCCCGCACGGGTTATGTCAAGGCCTACGTCGGCGGTCCGAACTTCCGCTACTTCAAGTACGACATGGCCAAACAGGGCAAACGCCAGATCGGTTCGACGATCAAGCCCTTTGTCTATACCTTCGCCATCGACCATCTGGGCTTCACCCCCTGCACGATGGTTCCGAACCTGCCGACGACGATCGAGACGGCCAACGGCACGGCCTGGTCGCCGAAGGAGGCCGGCAAGGTGGTCTACGACGGCGTGCTGCATCCGTTGCGCTGGGGCCTGGCCCGCAGTCGCAACAACTACTCGGCCTGGATCATGAAGCAGGCCAAGCAGCCCGAGGCCGTCGCCGACTTCATCCACAACATGGGTATCCGCAGCTACATCGATCCGGTTCCGGCGCTCTGCCTGGGCACCTCCGAATCGAACGTCTACGAGATGGTCAGCGCCTTCTCGACCTTCGCCAACGAGGGGGTGCATACCGACCCGATCTTCGTGACGCGCATCGAGGACCGGCAGGGCAATCTGATCGCCTCGTTCATCCCGCAGTCGCAGGACGCCATCAGCGAACGCACGGCCTATACGATGCTGACGATGCTCGAAGGGGTGGTCAATGCCGGAACGGCCGGACGTCTGAAGTGGCAGTTCGGATTCACGGACATGGAGATCGGCGGCAAGACCGGTACGTCGAACAAGAACCGCGACGCCTGGTTCATGTGTGTGGCTCCGAAACTGGTGGCCGGCGCCTGGGTCGGCGGTGAGGATCAGTCGGTGCACTTCCTTTCGGGCGGTGAGGGTAGCGTGGCGGCTCTGCCGATCGTGGGCGAGTTCCTCAAGCGGGTCTACGACGACGGACACCTGGGCGTGAGCCGTACGGACCAGTTCGTGCGGCCGGCGATGATGCCCCACTACGATTGTGAGGACGAGATGGATGCCGCTGGCCCCGAGCAGAGCGACGAGGAGGAGTTTTTCGGGTAGAGTCCCGGACTTCCGTCCGCCGGGCTCCGCTTCGCAGCCTTGGGGACGGGAATCTGAGACGGCAGATGTCGTTATGCGGGGTGAAGGACTTGGGTTCTTAAAAAAATTTACTATATTTGTCCGGACAACTTGTCCCGCTATCCGTTAAATTAGGAAACAACATGAGAATTGCCATTGTGGGCGCCAGTGGCGCCGTAGGACAGGAGTTCCTGAAAATCCTCGAAGAACGCGATCTGAAGATCGACGAATTGCTGCTGTTCGGCTCCCAGCGGAGCGCCGGCCGGACCTACCGTTTCCGCGGCAAGGATCTGACGGTCCGTCTGTTGCAGCATAACGACGATTTCAAGGGGGTGGATTACGCCCTGACGTCGGCCGGTGCCGGCACCTCGCGCGAATTTGCCGATACGATCACCAAATACGGTGCCCTGATGATCGACAACTCGAGTGCCTTCCGCATGGATGCTGACGTGCCGCTGGTCGTTCCGGAGGTGAATCCCGAGGATGCGAAGTGTGCTCCGCGCCGGATCATCGCCAACCCCAACTGCACGACGATCCAGATGGTTGTGGCGTTGAACGCCATCGAGAAGCTTTCGCATATCCGCCGTGTGCACGTGGCAACCTACCAGTCGGCCAGCGGAGCCGGAGCCTCGGCTATGACCGAACTGGTCAATCAGTATGCCGAACTGGCCGCCGGCAAGGAGCCGACGGTCGAGAAGTTCGCCTTCCAGTTGGCCTACAACGTCATTCCGCATATCGACGTCTTCACCGAGAACGACTACACGAAGGAGGAGATGAAGATGTTCAACGAGACGCGCAAGATCATGCACTCCGATATCCGTGTGTCGGCCACCTGCGTACGGGTGCCGGTGATGCGGGCCCATTCGGAGAGCGTCTGGCTCGAGACCGAGCGTCCGGTTTCGGTCGAGGAGGCTCGCGCGGCATTTGCCCAGGCGCCGGGCGTGGTGCTGATGGACGATCCGGCCAACAAGGTTTACCCGATGCCGCTGTTCATCGCCGGCAAGGATCCCGTCTACGTGGGCCGCATCCGCAAGGATCTGACCGATGAAAACGGCCTGACGTTCTGGTGCGTGAGCGACCAGATCAAGAAGGGGGCGGCACTCAATGCCGTGCAGATCCTCGAGACGCTGCTCTGATGGCGGCGGGTCTGCGGCGGGAGTCCCGTCGGCGTGCGACCGACCTGAAAAACCCTGTTCCGGATTCACGGGACAGGGTTTTTTCATGGGATGGGCCGGCCGAGTCGGGGCCGATTTTATTTTTCCCCCCCCCCCGCCTTGCCTCCCCCGGGAGGCTGCCGGATTATTTGACGGGGAGTTCCCAGTCGTCGGTGCGGAACGACGAGGCGGGAATGCCGCTGGTGTTGAAGAGCGAGGCCTCGGCATAGTTGCGGAAGGCGTAGCGTACGGCAACCGGTGTTGGAACCTCCTCGCTGGAGACGATCAGCACACCCTTGCGGCCGTCGATCCACGCCTTGGCCGGATGGAAGACCCGGTCGGCTCCGGCCACCTCGAACCCGGCGAGTTCGTCACCCAGCGGCGCCAGCGAGCTCTTGCCCGTGCGGAAGGTCAGCAGGGCACGGTTGCCCTCGACGCTCATCGACTCGTAGATCGGGGCGTTGGGTTCGAATCCCCGGATGCCGTAGTCGTTGTACAGCGCCAGCCAGGCCAGCCGCTGACCGACCTGAGCCTTGCGTGCCGGATGGATGCAGGTTTTGTTGCCGATGTCGAGCGTGACGACCATGCCGCTGGCCGGAATCTCGTCGAGATTGCGCATCTGGGCCTCACGCAGCAGCGCCGAACCGCCCACCAGATCGGGGACTCCGTACTTGTAGGGTGCGATCTGCACGTAGTAGAACGGCAGGGTACCCTGGCCCCAGTTCTTGCGGAGCATCTCGACGAAGGCCGGCATCAGCCGTTGATACTGGGCCGGGCGGTTGCGGTTCTCCTCGCCCTGATACCAGAGGAACCCCTTGATCGTATAGGGGATGAGCGGGGCGATCATCGCATTGTAGAGCATCGTGGGTTGATGCGACGGGTGGTTGATCTTGTCGTTCCGGTCGAGGAACGAGAGGTCGAATTCCGGGAAGGCCTCCATGGCAGGGCGGTCCATCCATGCCTCGACGGGGGTTCCGCCCCAGCAGGTGACGATGATTCCGACCGGAATGTCGAGCCGCTGCTCGAGGTAACGGGCAAAGTAATAGGCCGTGGCACTGGAGGCGGCGACCGCGTCGGGCGTGTTCTCCAACCAGCGGGCCGAACAGCTCTCCTGCGGCGTGCGGGCCGTGGCGCGCTGGACGGTACAGATGCGGATCGGCGTTGAGGCCTTGGCTCCGACGATCACCTCCGTGGCCCCTTCGACGGGCTGATTCCGGAAGCCGCCCATGGGCATCTCCATGTTCGACTGTCCGGAGCAGAACCACACCTCGCCGATCAGGACGTTGTTGATCTTCAGCGCTTCGCCGTCGCTCAGCTCGATGGTGTAGGGACCGCCTGCCTCGGGGGTGGGAACGGTCGTCTGCCAATGGCCCTCGCGGTCGGCCGTCGTTGTAACGGGGTGTTTGCTCCACGACGGTCGGATCGTCACCTTTTTACCCGCCGAAGCCGTTCCCCAGAAGCGGGCATCGCTCTGTTGCTGGAGTACCATGTTGTCACTGAAGAGCACCGGCAGGGTGATCTTCGCCTGCAGGGTGAAGGCCGTTCCGAGAGCGGCCAGTGTCAACAGAAGTCGTTTCATGGCGGGATTATTCGATCTTTTTGAGTTCGACGGTGAAGTGTCGTAGGATCGGGGCCTCGAAGGTGATCCGGTAGCCGGTCGTGATCTCGGCGCGGCGTTCGTAGATGTTGCGGCAGGCGGCGGCAATGACGCGGATGTGGTTGTCCGTATAGACGCGGCGCGGGATGGCCAGACGCAGCAGTTCGAGGGCCGGATAACGGTTTTCGTGCGTTTCGGGGTCGCGGTCCGCGAGGATCGAGCCGATCTCCACGCCGCGGATCCCCGCCTCGATGTAGAGCTCCACGGCCAGCGTCTGGGCAATGAACTGCTCCTTCGGGAGGTTCGGCAGTACCTTCTTGGCGTCGATGAAGATCGCGTGTCCGCCGGCCGGCCGCTGATACGGTACGCCGTACTCGTCGAGCAGGTCGCCCAGCAGTTTCACCTGGCGGATGCGGGCGTCAAGCTGCTCGAACTCCGTATTCTCGTCCAGCCCCACGGCCAGGGCATCCATGTCGCGTCCTGACATGCCGCCGTAGGTGACATACCCCTCGTACATGATGCAGAACGACATGGCGCGCGTGAAGAGCTCCTCGGAGCGCATGGCCACCAGTCCGCCCATGTTCACCATGCCGTCTTTCTTGGCCGACATGGTCATGATGTCGGCGTAGGAGTAGATCTCGCGGGTGATCTCCTTGATCGAACGGTCGGCATAGCCCTCTTCGCGGGTCTTGATGAAGTAGGCGTTCTCGGCAAAGCGCGCCGAGTCGATGAGCAAGGGCACGCCGTAGCGGCGGCATACCTCGGCCGTCTGGCGGATGTTGCGCATCGAGACGGGCTGTCCGCCGGCCGTATTGTTGGTGATGGTCAGCACCACGCACGGAATCTTCTCGCGGGGATTCTCGCGCAGGACCTTTTCGAGTTTCTCCGTGTCCATCTCGCCCTTGAAGGGGAGTTCGAGCTGGGTGTCGGCTGCGGCGTCGATCGTACAGTCGACGGCGTGGCAGCGGCGGAACTCGATGTGTCCCTTCGTGGTGTCGAAGTGCGAGTTGCCGGGGACGATGTCACCCTCGTGGAGCAGCGCCGAGAAGATGACGTTTTCGGCGGCGCGTCCCTGGTGGGTCGGCAGGAAGTAGGGCATGCCGAAGAGCTTCTCGACCATGGCCCGCAGCCGGAAGTAGGAGGAGGCGCCGGCATAGCTTTCGTCGCCGGTCATCATGGCGGCCCACTGGCGGTCGGACATCGAGCCCGTGCCGGAGTCGGTCAGCAGGTCGATCGTCACCTGGTCGGCGCGCAGCTTGAAGAGGTTGTAGCGGGCCTCACGGATCCAGGTTTCGCGCTCTTCGCGGGTCGACGTGCGGATGGCCTCGGTCATCTTGATCTTGTAGGGTTCAGCGTAGGGTAGTTTCATGGTGTTGGTTTGAAAGGTTATTTCTCAAAATTACGCAAAAAAATCGAGATATTGCCTCCGGAGCTTTCAATTTATACGAAAAAACCGCCGTTTCTCAGGAAAACGGCGGTGTGGAACGGGCCTTGACGGCGGGCAGGATCAGAAGTAGTAGTTGAATCCGATCGTGGCGCCGAGGTTCAGACCGAGCGAGAAACTGCGGTTCGAGAGTTTGTTGTCGCCCTCCTTGGTGATGTCGGTGCGGTAGCCCAGGTCGCCGGCATTGAACATGATGCCGATGTGGTCCGAAGGCCGGAATTCGAAGTTGAGCAGGTTGAGACCTATCTGGAACATCGAGGTGTTCTGCTCGGTGACATCCGTATCGTTGATCTCCGATTTGTTCTTTCCGAAGCCTGCGCCCACGTAGAAACGCGGAACGTAGTAGAATTTCTCACCCAGCGAGATGTAGTAGCTGACCATCGGGCGGATGATGAAGAGTCCGCTCTTGTCGAAGAGCTGGTCGCCGTTGGTGGAGTTGTTGTAGTTCGGATCCTTCGTGAAGCTGTAGCCGATGGCGCCGCCGACCGAAAGTTTGTCGATGACGAAGTAGTGGAACTGCGGTGTGATTTCGAAACTGCGCGACCCCTTCTCGGTGGCGGAGGTCGAGGCTACGGTGGCCTTCGAGCTGGAGGATTTCCAGGACAACGATCCCGAAACGAGCATGTCGCCGCCCTTCTGGGCGTACAGGGCCGAGGTCATGCCGGCCAGGGCCAGACAAAGCAGAAGTTTTTTCATGAGTGTAGTGTTAGGGTTAATAATGAATGTTTTGGAATTCTTCTCAAAGATACGATTTTTTTGGTTCGAAGAGGCAAAAACACCGATATTTTTCCAGAATCCGGACCCGGGGATGGCCGGCTGACGGTTGCCGACCCGGCGGCGATTGTCGTCCGGGAGGGTCCGACGTCCGTTCGGCCCCCCCCCCCGCTTCGGAGCCGAAAAACCGACTTTTTAAAAAAATTTTGCCTCGGGGTTGTGTTTTCTGCGCGAAAGAGCGTATCTTCGCAACGCGAAATGCCGCTAATCCGATGGTGGAGAGAATTCAATACTTGCTGATTCTGTTGCTCTTCGTTCTGACGGGGAGTCTGGAAGGTGTATCTTTCCGGAACGAGGTCCACGACAACCAGTCGGTGCTGACCTGCTCGACCGAATCCGACGGCGCTTCCGATGCCGTTCGCAACCAGCTCTCTGCGTGGACCCACTCCTGCGAATTCCAGGCCGAACCCCCGGTTGTCATCTTCGCACACAAGTTCGTCGTGCGGCAGCGTGCCGTGCAGCGTGCCGACGTGGAGCGCGCCGTCGGGGTGCGGATCGCCTCGGCCCGGCACTCCGACGCCGGGCCCGGCTCTGCGGGGGATGACTATGTCATTTCGCTCGGGCGCCTGCTGATTTGACCCGCCCGGCTCCGTCTTCCGCCGCCGCGGAGCACGGCCTCCGCCGATATGGCCGCAGGACGGACCCAGTAACCGACCCCGGGAGCCCTCCTCCCGCCGGTCGCAGCAACCGTCGAATCCATAAATAAATTAATATATGTATTTCACGCTATTGGTGGTCGTCATTCTTACGGCCATTGCGCTGGTTGCAGTCGCGTTGGGCATCGCCCGCGCCATCTCGCCGCGTTCGTACAACCCCCAGAAGGGTGAGGCCTACGAATGCGGTATTCCGACGCACGGACGTTCGTGGATGCAGTTCAAGGTGGGTTACTACCTCTTTGCCATCCTCTTTCTGATGTTCGACGTCGAGACGGTCTTCCTCTTCTCGTGGGCCGTCGTCGTGCAGGATCTCGGCACCTACGGGCTGGTGAGCATCCTGTTCTTCCTGGTCGTATTGATTTTGGGCCTGGCCTATGCCTGGCGGAAAGGAGCTTTGGAATGGAAGTAGGAAAACCCCGCATCAAGTCGATGAAGTACGAAGACTTCAACGACAACGAGTACATCGAATCGATGATTCGCGAGTTGCGCGAGCACGGCACGAACGTCGTCGTGGGATGCCTGGACGAGGTGATCGAATGGGGCCGCAGCAACAGTCTCTGGCCGCTGACCTTCGCCACGAGCTGCTGCGGCATCGAGTTCATGGCCGTGGGCGCCGCGCGCTACGATTTTGCCCGCTTTGGGTTTGAAGTGGCCCGCGCCTCCCCACGTCAGGCCGACTTCATCATGGTCGCCGGTACGATCACCCACAAGATGGCCCCCGTACTGAAACGTCTCTACGACCAGATGGCCGACCCGAAGTACGTCATTGCCACGGGCGGCTGCGCCATCAGCGGCGGCCCGTTCAAGAAGTCGTACCACGTGGTCAACGGCGTGGACCAGATCCTTCCGGTGGATGTCTACATCCCGGGCTGCCCGCCGCGTCCCGAAGCGATGCTCTACGGACTGATGCAGCTGCAGCGCAAGGTCAAGGTGCAGCGCTTCTTCGGCGACGTCAACCGCCAGATCAGCCAGGAGGAGTACGAGGAGTTGATGCGCCGCGACCTGACGGCCGAAAAGAACGAACTGAATGTAGAAGATCGAGATTCGAACCATGAACAGTAATCTGAAAGATAAAATCACGGCGTGGGAGCCCGCGGCCGTGTGGTCGGAGAACGGCGACGGGATGTTTACCGTGCCGTCCGAACGGTTCCACGACCTGGCCAAGCGCCTCCATCACGAAGGCTTCGATTTCCTGCGCAGCCTCACGGGCATGGACTGGGGCGAGGAGGGCTTCGGCGTGGTCTACCACCTCGAGGCGACGTCTACGGGCGAGAATGTCGTCCTGCGGACGCTGACCGCCAACCGCGAAAATCCGGTGCTTCCCTCGGTGTGCGACCTCTGGAAGGCGGCCGAACTCAACGAGCGTGAGGCCTTCGACTACTTCGGCATCCGCTTCCTGAACCACCCCGACATGCGCCGCCTCTTCCTGCGCGACGACTGGGTGGGCTACCCCCTGCGCAAGGACTACGATCCGTCGCTCAACCCGCTGCGCATGAGCAACGAGGTCTCGAAGGACAGCACCGCCTCCTACGAGCTGATGCCCGACGGCAGCGTCATCCGCCAGCGCAACGTCCTCTTCGACGAAGGGGAGTACGTCATCAACATCGGCCCCCAGCACCCCGCCACCCACGGCGTGCTGCGCTTCCGCGTCTCGCTCGAGGGCGAGATCATCCGCAAGCTCGACGCCCACTGCGGCTACATCCACCGCGGCATCGAGAAGATGTGCGAGGAGCTGACCTACCCGCAGACGCTGGCCCTGACGGACCGTCTCGATTACCTCGGGGCTTCGCAGAACCGCCATGCGCTGTGCATGTGCATCGAGAAGGGGCTGGGCGTCGAGGTGACCGATCGCGTGAAGTATATCCGTACGATCATGGACGAGCTGCAGCGCATCGATTCGCACTTGCTCTTCTTCTCGTGCCTCTGCATGGACATGGGCGCCCTGACGGCCTTCTTCTACGGCTTCCGCGACCGCGAAAAGGTCCTCGACATCCTCGAGCAGACCACCGGCGGCCGTCTGATCCAGACCTACAATACGATCGGCGGCGTACAGGCCGACATCCATCCGGAGTTCGTGCGCAAGACCAAGGAGTTCATCGCCTACATGCGTCCGAAACTGCGCGAGTACCACGAGGTCTTCACGGGCAACGTCATTGCCCAGGAGCGTCTGAAGGGTACGGGCGTGCTGACGCGCCGCGATGCCATCTCGTTCGGCGCCACGGGCGGTACGGGACGTGCCTCGGGCTGGGCCTGCGACGTGCGCAAGCGCCACCCCTATGCCGCCTACGACAAGGTGCAGTTCAACGAGGTGCTCTTCACCGAGGGTGACTGCTTCGCCCGCTACATGGTCCGCATGCGCGAGATCGAAGAGAGCATGAACATCATCGAGCAGCTGATCGACAACATCCCCGAGGGCGACTACCAGCTGAAGATGAAGCCCGTGATCCGCATCCCCGAGGGCAGCTACTACGCCGCCGTCGAGGGGAGCCGCGGCGAGTTCGGCGTCTTTATCGAGAGCCGCGGCGACAAGTACCCCTACCGCATGAAGTTCCGCTCGACGGGGCTTCCGCTGGTGGCCTGCCTGGACACCATCTCGCGCGGGGTGAAGATCGCCGACCTGATCGCCATCGGCGGAACGCTGGACTATGTGGTCCCCGATATTGACCGTTAAACGCAAAACCCGAAGATATGTTTGATTTCAGCATAATTACAAGCTGGGTTCACGGACTGCTGACGTCGTGGATGCCCGAGGGCCTGGCGATCTTCCTCGAATGCGTGATCGTCGGCGTCTGCCTGCTGCTGATGTATGCCATGATCGCCATCGTGATGATCTTCATGGAGCGCAAGGTCTGCGCGGCGTTCCAGTGCCGTCTGGGCCCGATGCGCGTGGGACCGTGGGGCACGGTGCAGGTCTTCTGCGACGTGCTGAAGATGTTGACCAAGGAGATCATCACCATCCGCCATTCGGACCGTTTCCTCTACAACCTGGCCCCCTATATCGTCATTCTGGCCTCGGTACTGGCCTTCGCCTGCCTGCCCGTGGCGCGGGGGCTGGAGATCCTCGACTTCAACGTCGGCGTCTTCTTCCTGATGGCCGCCTCGTCGATCGGCGTGGTGGGCATCCTGCTGGCCGGCTGGAGCTCGAACAACAAGTACTCGCTCATCGGCGCCATGCGCAGCGGCGCGCAGATGATCTCCTACGAGCTGTCGATCGGTCTGTCGATCCTCACGATCGTCGTGCTGACCGATACGATGCAGTTCTCCGAGATCGTCGAGCGGCAGGCCGACGGCTGGTTCCTCTTCAAGGGCCACATCCCGGCGCTGATCGCCTTCGTCATCTACCTGATCGCCGGCAACGCCGAGGTCAACCGCGGTCCGTTCGACCTTCCGGAGGCCGAGTCGGAGCTCACGGCCGGTTACCACACCGAGTATTCGGGCATGCACTTCGGACTGTTCTACGTGGCCGAGTTCGTCAACCTGTTCATCATCTCGGGTGTGGCGGCCACGATCTTCCTCGGCGGGTGGATGCCGCTGCACATCCCCGGCTGGGAGGGCTTCAACACCGCCATGGACTACATTCCGGGCTTCGTGTGGTTCTTTGCCAAGGCCTTCTTCGTGGTGTGGCTGCTGATGTGGATCAAGTGGACGTTCCCGCGTCTGCGCATCGACCAGATCCTGACCCTCGAGTGGAAATACCTTGTGCCGATCGGACTGGTGAACCTGCTGCTGATGGTCATTGTCGTCGTATTCAAACTGCATTTCTGATTATGAGCTATATCAAAGGACTTTTCCACGGCCTGGGAACCCTTCTCACGGGCATGAAGGTCACCTTCCGGGAGTTCTTCACGCCGAAGGTCACCGAACAGTACCCCGAGAACCGGGCCACGCTGAAGATGTTCGACCGCTACTGCGGCGAACTGACCATGCCGCACGACGCCGAGGGCCACAACAAGTGCATCGCCTGCGGGCTGTGCCAGACCAACTGCCCCAACGGCACGATCCGTCTGACGACCGAAATGGTCACCGACCCCGAAACGGGCAAGAAGAAGAAACGCCTGGTGCGCTACGAGTACGACCTGGGGTCGTGCATGTTCTGCCACCTGTGCGTGAACGGCTGCCCGACGGGCGCCATCCGCTTCACCACGAAGTTCGAACATGCGGTCTTCACCCGTGAAAAACTCGTCAAACAACTCAATCGTTAAGCCATGGAGATAACTCTCGAACTGATCGTTTTCATCATTCTGGCGATATTCATCTGTGTGAACGCCATCCTGGCCGTGACGACCAAGCGTATTCTGCGGGCTGCGACCTACCTGCTCTTCGTACTCTTCGGCACGGCGGGCATCTACTTCCAGCTCAACTACTCGTTCCTGGGCGCCGTTCAGCTGCTCATCTATGCCGGCGGTATCACGGTGCTCTACGTCTTCTCGATCCTGCTGACGTCGAGCGAGGGCGACAAGGCCTCCGAACTGAAGAGCTACAAGTTCATCGCGGGTCTGATCGCCACGGTATTGAGCCTGGGCGTCTGCCTGTGGGTGATGCTGCGCCACGACTTCCTGCCGCAGCACTTCGAACACGGCGAACTCAACGTGCGGACCATCGGTCATGCGCTGATGAGCGCCGACAAATACGGTTACGTCCTGCCCTTCGAGGTCATCAGTGTACTGCTGCTGGCCTGCATCGTCGGCGGTATCATGATCGCCCGCAAACGTTAAAAAAAGTACGGCTATGATCAAAATGGAATATTATCTCGTCGTCTCCACGATCCTGATGTTCGTGGGATTCTACGGCTTCGTCACGCGCCGCAACCTGCTGGCGATGCTGATCTCCGTGGAGCTGATCCTCAATTCGGTGGATATCAACTTCGTGGTGTTCAACCGTTTCCTCTTCCCGGAGCAGCTGGAGGGATTCTTCTTCACGCTCTTTGCCATCGGCGTGAGCGCCGCGGAGACCGCCGTGGCCATCGCCATCATCATCAACATCTACCGCAACATCCGCAACATCGAGGTCAAGAACCTGCGGGAGATGAAGTGGTAAACCCCGTGCACGAACGCTTATGGAATATACGATTCTGATTCTGTTGCTGCCCTTCGTGAGCTTCCTGCTGCTGGGACTCGCGGGCATGAAACTCCGGCCCGTGGTGGCGGGGGCCATCGGTACGGCGGTGCTGGCCGTGGTGGCCGTGCTGAGCTACCTGACGGCCTGGGAGTATTTCTCGGCCGGACGCGACGCCGCAGGCCTCTTCCCGACCCTCATTCCGTGGAATACGGTCTGGCTGCCCATCTCGGGTGATCTGCACATCGACCTGGGTGTGCTGCTCGATCCGATCTCGGTAATGATGCTGGTGGTGATCTCCACCGTGTCGCTCATGGTCCACATCTATTCGTTCGGCTACATGAAGGGCGAGCGGGGCTTCCAGCGCTACTACGCCTTCCTGTCGCTCTTCACGATGAGCATGATGGGGCTGGTCGTGGCGACGAACATCTTCCAGATGTACCTCTTCTGGGAGCTGGTGGGCGTCAGCTCCTACCTGCTGATCGGCTTCTACTACACGAAGCCCGAGGCGATCGCCGCCTCGAAGAAGGCCTTCATCGTGACGCGCTTCGCCGACCTGGGCTTCCTCGTCGGCATCCTCGTCTACGGCTACTACGCCGGGACGTTCACTTTCACGCCCGCCGCCGCGACGCTGGCCGCCGCCGGGGTGATGATCCCGCTGGCGCTGGGTCTGATGTTTGTCGGCGGTGCGGGCAAGAGCGCCATGTTCCCGCTGCACATCTGGCTGCCCGACGCCATGGAGGGCCCGACACCCGTTTCTGCGCTGATCCATGCCGCGACGATGGTCGTGGCCGGTGTCTACCTCGTGGCGCGGATGTTCCCGCTGTTCATCGGCTACGCCCCCGAGGTGCTGCACTGGACGGCCTACATCGGTGCCTTCACGGCGCTGTACGCCGCCGTGGTAGCCTGCGTGCAGAGCGACATCAAGCGCGTGCTGGCCTTCAGTACCATCTCGCAGATCGGCTTCATGATCGTGGCGCTGGGCGTCTGCACGTCGAGCGACCCCCACACGGGCGGTCTGGGCTACATGGCCTCGATGTTCCACCTCTTCACCCACGCCATGTTCAAGGCGCTGCTGTTCCTCGGTGCCGGCGCCATCATCCACGCCGTACACTCGAACGAGATGTCGACGATGGGCGGCCTGCGCAAGTATATGCCCCTGACGCACATCACGTTCCTCGTGGCCTGCCTGGCCATCGCCGGCATCTGGCCCTTCAGCGGTTTCTTCTCGAAGGATGAGATCCTGACGGCCTGCTTCGCCTTCAGCCCCGTGATGGGGTGGGTGATGACGGCCATCGCCGGTCTGACGGCCTTCTACATGTTCCGCCTCTACTACGGCATCTTCTGGGGCCGCGAGAACCGCGAGCTCCACGCCGAGCATACGCCCCACGAGGCCCCCTTCACGATGACGCTCCCGCTGCTGATTCTGGCTGCGGTGACCTGCGTGGCGGGCTTCATCCCCTTCGGGCAGTTCGTCTCGTCGGACGGCCTCCCCTACACGATCCACATCGACGGCCGTGTGGCGACGCTGAGCCTCTGCGTGGCCGTCGTGGCCATTGCGCTGGCTACGTGGATGTACGCCCGTGAGAAGCAGCCCGTGGCCGACCGTCTGGCCGAACGTTTCAGCGGTCTGCATCGGGCGGCCTACCACCGCTTCTACATCGACGAGGTGTACCAGTTCATCACCCACCGCGTGATCTTCGCCTGCATCTCGACGCCGATCGCCTGGTTCGACCGTCACGTCGTCGACGGTTTCCTCAATCTGCTGGCCTCGGCCACGAACGGTGTCGCCTGCCTGATCCGCGGCATGCAGAGCGGCAGTGTGCAGCGTTACTGCATCTGGTTCATGGGCGGTGCGTTGGGACTGACGATCCTGATTCTTTTAATCTGCTAATCGGAACACGTTATGAATATCTTATCCCTGTTTCCTGCCGTACCCCTGGTGATGATGCTGGGGTTGTGGCTCTCGAAGTCGCGGCGGCAGATCCATACCGTGATGGTGGTGGGATCCACGGTGCTGCTGGCGCTGGCCGTATGGCTCGTTTTCCACTACCTCGGCCTGCGTGAGGCGGGTGAAACGGCCCAGATGCTTCTTACGGAGAGCGTCATGTGGTACGCCCCGCTCAACATCCACTATGCCGTGGGTGTCGACGGCATCTCGGTGGCCATGCTGCTGCTCTCGGCCATCATCGTCTTTACGGGCACCTTCGCCTCGTGGCAGATGCAGAAGGACGTCAAGGCCTATTTCCTGTGGTTCTGTCTGCTGAGTGTCGGCGTCTTCGGATTCTTCATCTCGGTCGACCTCTTCACGATGTTCATGTTCTACGAGGTGGCGCTGATCCCGATGTATCTCTTGATCGGCGTCTGGGGCAGCGGCCGCAAGGAGTACTCGGCCATGAAGCTGACGCTGATGCTCATGGGCGGTTCGGCGCTGCTGCTGATCGGCATCCTGGGCATCTATTTCGGTGCCGGTGCCACGACGATGAACGTGCAGGAGATCGCCGCCCTGCACAACATTCCGATCCAGCTGCAGCGGATCTGGTTTCCGCTGGTCTTCATCGGATTCGGCGTGCTGGGGGCCCTGTTCCCCTTCCACACGTGGAGCCCCGACGGTCACGCCTCGGCCCCGACGGCCGTCTCGATGCTTCACGCCGGCGTGCTGATGAAGCTGGGCGGCTACGGCTGCTTCCGCGTGGCGATGTACCTGCTGCCCGAGGCGGCGCACGAGCTGAGCTGGATCTTCATCATCCTGACGACCATCTCGGTGGTCTACGGCGCCTTCTCGGCCTGCGTGCAGACCGACCTGAAGTACATCAACGCCTACTCGTCGGTATCGCACTGCGGTCTGGTGCTCTTCGCCATTCTGATGATGAATACCACGGCCTCGACGGGCGCCATCCTGCAGATGCTGAGCCACGGTCTGATGACGGCGCTCTTCTTCGCGCTGATCGGCATGATCTACGGCCGTACGCATACGCGTGACGTGCGTCAGCTGAGCGGTCTGATGAAAGTGATGCCCTTTCTGGCGGTGGGTTACGTGATCGCCGGTCTGGCGAACCTCGGACTGCCGGGCCTGAGCGGCTTCGTGGCCGAGATGACGATCTTCAATGGCGCCTTCATGAACGACGATACGTTCCACCGCGTGGTGACCGTCATCGCCTGCACGTCGATCGTCATCACGGCGGTCTACATCCTGCGCGTCATCGGACGGATCCTCTACGGCACGTGCCAAAACCCCGAACATCTGAAACTCTCCGACGCCACGTGGGACGAACGCTTCGCGGTCATCTGCCTGGTTGTGGCCGTCGCCGGTCTGGGCCTGGCCCCGCTGTGGGTGAGCGACATGATCCGCGGCAGCGTCTCGGAACTCATTGCACACATCTTGAGTTGATAAGCGTATGGATTACACCTCGATATTTCCGCTGATGCGGGCCGAACTGACCCTCACGGCAATCCTTGTTCTCGTCTTCCTCTACGACCTGATCGCCGGCGAGCGCGGTCACCGCTGGTTCTCGGCCGTGACGTGCGTGCTGCTGCTCGTTCAGGTGGCGGTCAACTTGGTCCCGGGTCCCGAGGGCGAACTCTTCGGCGGGATGTTCCGCACGGTGCCGATGGACGGCGTGGTGAAGAGCATCCTCTCGATCGGTGCGCTGATCGTCTGCCTGCAGGCCGATCAGTGGCTGCAGCGTGAGGACACCCGCCACAAACAGGGCGAATTCTACATCCTGACCCTCTCGACGCTGCTGGGCATGTACTTCATGATCTCGGCGGGCCACTTCCTGATGTTCTTCATCGGACTCGAACTGGCCTCGGTGCCGATGGCCTGCCTGGTGGCCTTCGACAAGTACAAGCACCACTCGGCCGAGGCCGGTGCGAAATACATCCTCTGCGCCCTCTTCTCGAGCGGTCTGATGCTCTTCGGCATCTCGTTCCTCTACGGCACGACCGGTACGCTCTATTTCGACGACATGGCGCCCCGACTCGACGGTTCGCCCCTCGAGATCATGTCGCTGGTCTTCTTCTTCTCGGGCCTGGGCTTCAAGATCTCGCTCGTGCCGTTCCACCTCTGGACGGCCGACGCCTACCAGGGCGCTCCGACGACCGTGACCTCCTACCTTTCGGTCGTCTCGAAGGCTGCGGCCGCGTTCGTGCTCTTCACGACGCTGGTCAAGGTCTTCGCCCCGATGATCGAGCAGTGGCAGACGCTGCTGTGGATCGTCACGGTGCTGAGCATCACGGTGGCCAACCTCTTCGCCCTGCGGCAGAAGGACCTCAAACGCTTCATGGCCTTCTCGTCGATCTCGCAGGCCGGCTACATCATGCTGGCCGTCATCGGCGGCAGTGCGCTGGGCATGACCTCGCTGGTCTTCTACGTGCTGGTCTATCTGGCGGCCAACCTGGCGGTCTTCGGCGTGCTGTCGACCGTCGAGCAGCACACGGGCGGCAAGGTCTCGCTCGAGGACTACAACGGCTTCTACCGCACGAATCCCAAACTGGCCGTGATGATGATGCTGGCGCTCTTCTCGCTGGCGGGCATTCCGCCCTTCGCGGGCTTCTTCTCGAAGTTCTTCGTCTTCGCGTCGGCCTTCAAGGCGGGTTTCTACGTGCTGGTCTTCATCGCCCTGCTCAATACGGTCATCTCGCTCTACTACTACCTGCTGATCGTCAAGGCGATGTTCATCACCCCGTCGGACGAGCCGATTGCCACTTTCCGCAGCGATACCTATACGCGCATCAGCCTGGCTCTGTGCATGGCCGGCGTGCTGCTGCTGGGTGTGGTAAGCGCCGTTTACGACGGAATCAATACCCTCTCCTTCGGACTCTGATCCGGGAGGATCGCTCAAAGAGGCGCAACCCCAACGGGTTGCGCCTCTATTTTGTACGGCCGGAGATCGTATTTTGTGCGGTGCCGGCCGGATATTGCGGAATTTGCCCTATTTTTGCCTCACGAAATCGCTTGTAACCGCTCGAAATCATGCTGCTTACCCTCTTGCGACGGATCTCCGTCCGACAGATTCTGGTGGCGGGATGCCTGGTGACCCTGCTCTATGCGCTGCTGAGCCGGGGCGTCTACCACTCCGACGAACACTACCAGATCCTCGAATATGCCCACATGAAGCTCTTCGGAACCCCGACGGTCGACCATCTGGCCTGGGAGTATCCGCTGCAGATGCGCTCCGGCGTGCAACCCTTCGTGGCGTGGGTCGTCTGCCGCGGGCTGACGGCCGCCGGCATCTGGTCGCCGTGGCTGGCCGTGACGCTGCTGCAGCTGTTGAGCGGTCTTCTGTCGGTGGTCGTGATGCTCTTCTTCTGGCGTACGGTGCGCGGCGGGCTCTCCGAAGCACAGAGCAAGTGGTTCCTGCTGACGGGCTTTTTCCTCTGGTTCATGGCCTATCTGCACGTCCATTTCAACGCCGAGATGCTCTCGGGTAATCTCCTGCTGCTGCTTGCGGCGCTGACGATCCGTTACCGCCGCAGCGACTCCCGGCAGGAGTTCCGTTGGGGACTGGCGCTCGGAGCCGTGGCCGGGACACTCTTCATCGTCCGCTATCAGGCGGGTTTCGCCCTGCTGGGCTACGGCATCTGGCTGTTGTGCTTCAACCGCCGCTGGCGGCTCTATGCCGGCATGGTGGTGGGGGTTGCGGTGCTGCTGGCCGTCGGGATGGCGGCCGACCACTGGCTCTACGGCGAGTGGGTCTTCGCCCCGTGGAACTACCTGCAGGAGAATATCCTCCATGCCCGGATGGATCTGTTCCGCCACGAACCCTGGTGGTACTACCTGACGGCCCCGGTGTTGGAGGGCGGCATCTTCTTCGGACTGCTGGCCCTCGTCGCGACGCTTGTCTTCTTCTGGCGCCATCCGCGCCACGTCGTCACCTGGATGCTGATTCCCTTCCTGCTCATCCACTTCTTTTTGGCTCACAAGGAGATCCGCTTCTTCTTCCCGGCGCTCTTCTTCGTGCCGTGGTTTCTCGTCGATCTGTTCCGCGGACAGGGCGAACGCTTCTCTCGGCGCGGCTGGCAGTGGGCGCTGGGCGTACTGGCGGTGCTGAATCTCGGCGCCATGGTCTACAATCTGGCGCAGACCACGCCGGATATCAGCTTCTACTGCATGCTGCGTGACTATTGCCGCGGTCGGGGCGAGGTTGTGGCGCTGAACCTCGCCGGGGAGACAACCTACTGCAGCCGCATGCAGCACTTCTCGGGCGAGCCCCGCGTGACCGAAGCGCGCTTCTACCTGCCTCGGAACCTCGACCTGCGCCACTGCGCCACATCGGCCGAACTGGAGGCCGCGGCGCAGCAGCTTGCGGCCGCCGGACGGCAGGTGCTGATCCTCTCGGCGGATTCCGGTCTGGCGGACCACTCACCGCTGACGCTGCGCAAAATCAACTGGAGCCCCTATCCCGCGTGGGTGGTGCGCTACTTCAACTTCAACGACTGGACGCGTTATGCCGTCCGTTCGAAAAATGCCTATGAGATGGTGGAATCCCCGGTAGACTCCGCAGATCGGGAGTCGGGGCGTCGGTAGGGGATGCTCCGGCGGTTCGTTTTTCCGCCTTTGGTCGGGCGCCGGCCGGGCGTCTTGTCACCGGTCGTCCCGAACGGGGAAGAGTTCGCCTTCGGCCCGGGGCGTGTTGCGGCGTTCGAGAGCCAGCAGACGCTCCTTGATGGCGATTCCGGCGGCGTAGCCCGTCATCGAACCGTCGCTGCCGATGACCCGGTGGCAGGGAATCAGAATGGCGATCGGGTTGCGGTTGTTGGCCATCCCGACGGCCCGTGCGGCCCGCCGGCGGCCGATCTGTTCGGCAATCTGGCCGTAGGTGCGCGTCTGGCCGTAGGGGATGCTCCGCAGGGCCTGCCAGACCTGCCGTTGGAAATCGCTCCCGCTGGGATCGAGCGGTAGGGTGAAGTCACGCCGCCGCCCGGCCAGGTACTCCCCGAGCTCTTCGGCTGCACGGCGCAGTAGCGGCGGAATTTCCGATCCGGCCGCGTGCCCCGGTTCTCCGGCCGCGCATGTTACCCTTTCGCCGGGCGTGCGGACCTGCATGCCTCCGGCTGCGCGTCCCGGTTCTTCTGTTGCGCGTCCCGGCTTTCCGGCCGCACATACTGCCCCGGCTGCGCAAGTTGCATTCCCGTCGGTCCGCAGTGCCGCCTCTCCCGTGTACATCACTCCTCCGTCGGCCCGCAATTCCGCCCCTTCCGCAACAAGCTCCGCCCCGGCGGGGATCTCACTGCCGAAGCTCAGTCCGACGATCGCCTGCTCCGAGGCCGTGAGCGTCATCCGCCCCAGCGGGGTGGCGATATGCAGCGACCGGATCATAGA
The DNA here is from genome assembly GCF_002159375.1 of Alistipes sp. An54. Lineage (NCBI taxonomy): Bacteria > Pseudomonadati > Bacteroidota > Bacteroidia > Bacteroidales > Rikenellaceae > Alistipes > Alistipes sp. An54. The sequence goes on along the minus strand of NZ_NFIA01000009.1, from coordinate 18,913 downwards.
TGTTCGAGCGTATAGTCGATCATCTTCTGCCGCACGTGGCTCATGGCGTCGGGCATCATCGAGTGGTTCTGGTCCGGATAGACCATCATGTCGTACTGCTTGCCGGCACGGTTCAGCGCGCGGGTCATCTCGACCGTATTCTGGAAATGGACGTTGTCGTCGGCCGTGCCGTGGATGATCAGCAGCCGCGTGCGCCGGTCGTCGAGCATCTGTGCGAAGTGGATCGGCGAATATTTGTCATACCCGTCGGCATTGAACTGCGGGAGGTTGTTGTAGATTTCGGTGTAGATCGTGTCGTAGTAGCGCCACGAGGTGACCGGCGCCACGGCAATCGCCATGCGGAACAGCCCGTGGCCCTTCAGCGCGCAGCTCAGGGCCATGAATCCGCCGTACGACCAGCCGTAGATGCCGATGCGCGCCGGGTCGATCCACGGCTGCGAGGCCATGTAGCGGGCCAGCGAGAGCTGGTCCTCGACCTCCAGCGCACCGAGCCGTCCGTAGGTCTGTTTCTTGAATTTCTCGCCCCGGAAGCCCGTTCCGCGGCCGTCGGCGCAGACCACCACGTAACCCTTTTCGGCCAGGGCATCCTCCCAGTCCATCGACCAGCGGTCGGCCACCTGCTGCGATCCCGGGCCCGAGTACTGCGTCAGCAGCACGGGGTAGCGCTTCGCGGGGTCGAAACCGCGGGGCAGCACTCGATAGGCGTTGAGCGTGTCGCCCCGCTCGGTCGTGAAGCGGAAGAACTCCTTGACGGGCTGCTGCCGGGCCGCGAGCTCGTCGCGCAGCGCGCGGCTGTCGGCCAGCGTGCGCAGAGGCCGCCCTTCGGCATCGCACACCTCGGTGAGATTGGGCGTCGAGGCGTTCGAGAAGGTGGTGATAAAGTAGTGCATGCCGACGCTCGGCGCGACGGTGTAGTACCCTTCGCCCTGTGTCAGACGCTGTTTGTCGCGGCCGTCGAGGCGCACGCTGTAGAGGTTGCGGCGCAGGGGCGAGGTCTCGGTCGAGAGGTACCAGACACGTTTGCCGTCCGTGCCGACCACCTGCGTCACCTCCCACTCCCCGCGGGTCACCTGTTCGAGCAGTCCGCGGCGCAGGCTGTAGAGGTAGAGGTGCATGTAGCCCGTATGGCTCTCCTGCCGCACGAGGAAGCGGTCCCGGTCGACGAACGTGACCGTCTGGTCGTCAACCCGCTCGACATACTGCTGCGTGCGCTCCTCGTAGACCGTGCGCTGGGCGCCGTGGGGCTCGCAGACCACCATCTCGAAGGTGTTCTGGCGGCGGTTCAGGCGGAAGTACCACGGCCGCCCGTCGGGGGTCCAACCGATGCGCGGAATGTACTGGTCGCTCTCGGGACCCGTCTCGAGGCGCTGTTTGGCGCCGGTTGCCAGGTCGACGACCCACAGTTCGACCGTCGAGTTGCGCTCGCCGGCCTTCGGGTACTTGAATGAGAAGGCCCGGTTGTAGAGCTTGCCGTCGTAGCGCATCATCTCCATCAGCGGCACTTGGCTCTCGTCGAAGCGCAGGAAGGCCAGGCGGCTGCCGTCGGGCGAGAAGGCGTAGGCCTTCGTCGTGCCGAACTCCTCCTCGTAGACCCAGTCCGTCGTGCCGTTGATCACCTCGTTCCAGCGGCCGTCGTCGGTCAGACGGCGGGTCTGCCGCGTCTCGAGGTCGTAGGCGTAGAGGTCGTTGTGGTCGGAGTAGATGATGCGCCGTCCGTCGGGCGAGAACGAGGCGTCGCGCGGTGCCTCGGCCTCGCGCAGAATCGGCGTCAGCCGTCCGTCGCGCAGGAGCGTATAGCTTGTCGTGTAGGAGTGGCGGTAGATCGGCTGCCGCCCGGAGGCGATGAGGATCGACCGCTCGTCGGGCGAAAGCTCGTAGTCCGAGATCGTGAGGTTGGGCGTCGGCGTCGGGAGCAGACTCTCGCCCGCTCCCGCCTCGGCGTAGGCGTAGCGGCGGATGTCGTTGCCCTCGAGGCGGGTGTAGTGCTCGCCGTCGTTCATCGAGCGGATGCCGCGCACCGTCTCGTTCAGCGCCTTCAGACGGGCGATTTCGGCATATTCGTTACCGGCCGAGGTGCGGCCGGCCGTAAAAAGAAGCGTCGCGCCCAACAGCAGGGAGGCTGTGCGGCGCGTGCTTCGGTTGGTCGGGTTGTTCATCGTGTTGCGGAGTGTTCTGGTGAGGTGTTGCCGGCAGGCGGGTTGCGGGATCAGATGTCCTCGACGTCGAAGTCGTAGCCCAGGCGTTTGCCCGTCACGAATTTCGAGTTGTCCATCTTGGTGTTGAACTGGTCGACCGTCACGCGCTTGTTCTCCTCGTAGGGAGGCATCAGCAGGTCGAAGTCGAGCGAGTAGGCGATGGCCGCCTCCAGCACGTCGACCAGCGCGTCGCGGTCGATCTCCTTCTTGCCGAAGTTCATGGCTCGCATTGAGGTCTGCTGCTTGCCCTCGACGAAGTAGCAGCGTTCGCGGTTGATGAAGATCCGCCCGATGAGATAGCCCTCGTCGGCGTTGCGGTTGAACTTGAACGAGTCGGAGAGGAAGTTGTAGATGTTGATCAGACCGCAGTAGGAGTTCTCCTGGTCGGCCTGCACGTAGGGATTCTGCCAGATGAGGTGGTTGGCGTCGAACTCGAAGATGTCGGTGTGCATCTGGAAGATCAGCAGGTCGTTGGCCACCTGCAGTTGGGCCTCGAATTTACCGCGGTCGCGGTATTCGAGCCGCACGCGGCGGTCGAGTTTGCCGTCCAGTTCGTCGTCCATCTCCGCGGCGATTTCGAGCAGCGTCTCCTTCAGCAGGTTGAAGGCGGCGAACGTATTGTCGAAAACCTTCTGTTTGAGGTTCGATTTGCGGATGATCGTGTCGAGAATCCGGGTTCTCAAGGGGGTTGTTTCCATAAGGTATGGTATGTCGTTGGTTTTTGCGGTATTCGGGTGCGGGGTGTCGTCCGGCGGTTTCCGGGGCTGTTGTCCGGGGTCCCGGCTGCTGCACGGCCGCCCTGTCTGCCGGGGTTTATTTGATGCGCAGCCGGCGGCCGGCTTCAAGCTCTTCGCCGGGCTTGAGTCCGTTGAGCCGCTCGATCGACCGCGTGCGGATGGCGTAGGACTGTCCGACGGCGTAGGCCGTTTCGCCCGGGCGGCAGATGTGGTGCTGGGCATTGCCCTCCCAGCGCTTCTTCTTGCGCTCGATGTAGACCACCTCGCCGGTCATCGGCTGGGCCTTCTTGTCCTTCAGGTCGTTGAACCGCCGCAGGTTGCGTGCCGAGATGCGGAACTTGCGGCCGATGTTCTCGAAGGTGTCGTTCTCCTTGGCCGTGACGTAGTGCACGCCGTTGGTCATGTAGACGTTGTAACCCTCGTGGGCGTTGATCGTCACGCGGTAGTTGTCCGGATCGACGGCCGCCTCGGTGCGGGCGACCTCCTCGACGCTCGACTGCGACGAGAACCACTCCTCGGGGTTGCGCTCCAGTCCGAAGCGCGTGGCGTAGAGCCGCTCACCGTCGGGACGGTCCAGCAGGTAGAGCTGGCTCTCCTCGATGATGCGGATCAGCCGCTGGGCGTAGTCCGGAGCCGTGGCATAGCCGGCGGCCTTCAGCCCGCGGGCCCAGCTCTTGTAGTCGTCCGAGGCGTAGGCGAAGAGCGAGTCGTAGCGGGGCTGCGAGTCGAGGAATTCGGCGTGGTCCTCGTACGAGGCCTCGACCGAGGGGTAGGCGCGGAAGCATTCGCCCTTGGCGTCGTCGTCGTGGTAGACGCGCTCGCCCTTCCAGCCCGTCTTGCACTTGATGCCGAAGTGGTTGTTCGACTTCATTGCCAGGAGGCTGTTGCCGCAGTCCGACTCGAGGATTCCCTGGGCCAGGGTGATGCTGGCCGGGATGCCGTAACGCTCCATGTGTGCCACGGCGATGTGCATGTATCGGTCGACATACTCCTCGCGGGTCTGGCGCACCTGGGCCCTCAGGCCGAGGGCGAGTCCCAGGAGGATTCCCGTCAGGAGTATTGCTTTTCTGGAAATATTCATTATCTTTGTTTGATGATTACCGACAAAGGTATAATTTTCCGCTGAAAATAGCAATAATCCCATAAAACCGAACCTATGTTTACCGAAAACGCGAACCGCATTTTCAACCGTTCCATCGAGGATTACCACCGCTGGGACGATGTGGACCACCCGATCGAGAATCCGTTCGAGGCGGGGACGATCGACCACCTGCTCTACCACAAGAACTGGATCGACACCGTGCAGTGGCATCTGGAGGACATCATCCGCGACCCGGCGATCGACCCGGTGGAGGCGCTCCGGATCAAGCGGCGTATCGACAAGTCGAACCAGGACCGCACGGACATGGTGGAGTATATCGACTCCTACCTGCTGGACAAGTACCGGGATGTCCGCCCGGCGGCCGATGCACGGCTCAATACCGAGACGCCGGCGTGGGCCATCGACCGGCTGTCGATCCTGGCGCTGAAGATCTACCACATGGCTCGCGAGACCGAACGTACGGATGTCGACCAGGCTCACCGCGATGCCTGCCGCCGCAAGCTCGACGTGCTGCTCACCCAGCAGGTCGACCTTTCGCGGGCCATCGAGGAGCTGATCGAGGATATCGAGGCGGGACGCAAGTACATGAAGACCTACAAGCAGATGAAGATGTACAACGACCCGTCGCTGAATCCCGTGCTCTATGGGCAGAAAAAGTAACGGCCCGCTGCCCCGTCACCTGCTGGTACTGCGCACCTCGGCCATGGGCGACGTGGCGATGCTGCCCCATGCCCTGCGGGCGCTGTGCGCGGCCTGCCCCGATCTGAAGGTCACGGTGGCGACGCGGCGGCTCTTCTATCCCTTTTTCGAGGGGCTTCCGGTCGATTTTCTGGAGGTCGACACGAAGGGTGTGCACCACTCGCTGCGGGGCATGTGGCGGCTGGCGGCCGAGGCCCGGCGCCTCGGCGTGGATGCCGTGGCCGACGTCCACGACGTGCTGCGCTCGAAGGCTTTCCGCCTCTCGATGCGGCTGCACGGCATCCCGACGGCCCATATCGACAAGGGCCGCGCCGAAAAACGCCGCTTCATCCGCACGGGCGGCCGTGGCATGAAACCCCTGCGCCATACCGTGTTGCGCTATTGCGACGTCTTCCGGCAGCTGGGCTTCACGTTTCCCGATCCGACGCCGGCACCGCATCGCACCCTCGAAAACCCTTTCGGGCCGAAGCAGGGCCGCTGGGTGGGCTTCGCCCCCTTCTCGGCCCATCGGGGCAAGACCTATCCCGAGGCGCAGGCCCGGGAGCTGGTTCGTCTGCTTGCGGAGCATTTTGACCGGGTCTTCATCCACAGCGGCGGGGACACCGAGAAGACCTTTGCCGAGGAGATGGAGCGGACGTATCCCAACGTGACGGCGCTGGCCGGCAAGCTCCGGCTGGATGGCGAGATGGCCCTCGTCTCGAATCTCGACTGCGTGGTGGCGATGGATTCGCTGGTCATGCATCTGGCGGCGCTGGTCGGCACGCCGGTCGTGTCGATCTGGGGCGCCACCCATCCCGGGTTGGGATTCCTGGGATTCGGCGCACCGGAGGAGGGCATCGTGCAGGCTGACTGCGATTGCCGCCCATGCTCGGTCTTCGGCAACAAGCCTTGCCGTTTCGGTGACTGGCACTGCCTGACGGCCATCACGCCCGAGATGGTCACCGATCGGGTCGAGCGGCTGATCGGCCGGCCGTAACGACTTTCCGACGACGGGACAAAAAAACGTTGCAGATAGCTGCAACGTTTTTTTGTGAAAGGGTCTCCTCGGGGTTACTTCGCCACGGAGGCGGAGTCGGCCTGGTCGCTTCCGGATGCGGCGGTATCTCCGGCCGGGTTCTGTTCGGTCTCCACTTGTCCGTCCCCGGCCGCTTCGGCCTCTGCGGCGGGCATCTCCGGTCCGGCGACCTTCGTGAAGACGACCTCCGTCCCCTCGATCGTCATCTGCAGACGCCCCTCGGCATCCCGGGCGATGACGCCCGTCTGCGAGAAGTCGAAGCTTGCGCCGTTGCCGACACTGCGACCCCGGAGCAGAATTTTGTCTGCCTCGTCCAGCAGTTCCCAGCCCGAATAGAGCAGCGTGGCCGAGTTGATCGAGACGGCCTCGCCCTCGACGCGGATTTCGACGCCCATCGTGAACTCGGGGTGCTCCTCGTTGTAGAGCATCCACCGCCCGACGGCCTCGGCATAGGTGGGGTTGGTCGAGACCTTCAGGGCGTCGGCCCCGTCTTCGAGGCGTCCGCGGTACTCCACTGCCACCGGAGCTCCGACGAGCAGTCCGTAGGCTTCGCTGCGGTCGGCATCGGCCAGCGAAAAGGTATAGGTCTGCTCGGAGGAGAGGTCCTGTACCGTGACCTGATTCATCGAGGCGTCGGTGATATGGCCCGTAAAGGTCCCGGGCTTCCGTTCGCCGCAGGCTGCGGCTCCGAGCAGGGCCACGGCCGCGATCCACATACTCTTTTTCATCATCTTTGCGGTTTTGAAATTTCCGGCTGCAAAAATAGCGAAAATTCCCGATTGTGTTCACCCGACGCCATTTACCGCGTGCGATTTACTGCTTCCCGCTGCGGATGTATTCGTCGATGGCCCGTGCGGCCTTGCGGCCGGCACCCATGGCCAGAATCACCGTGGCGGCTCCCGTCACGGCATCTCCCCCGGCGAAGACCCCCTTGCGCGAGGTGGCGCCGTGTTCGTCGGCCGCAATGCAGCCGCGGCGCGTGGTTTCGAGTCCGGCGGTCGTCGAGGCCAGCAGCGGGTTGGGCGAGGTGCCCAGCGCCATGACCACCACGTTGCAGGCGATCTCGAACTCCGAGCCCGGTTTGACTATCGGCGAGCGGCGTCCGCTCTCGTCGGGTTCGCCCAGCTCCATCTCCACACAGCGTACGCCGCGCACCCATCCGCGCTCGTCGCCCAGCACCTCCGTGGGGTTGGTCAGCATCCGGAAGCGGATCCCCTCTTCGCGGGCGTGGTGCACCTCCTCGGCGCGCGCCGGGAGCTCCTTTTCCGAGCGGCGGTAGACGATCGTGGCATCGGCTCCGAGCCGCCGGGCCGTGCGCACGGCATCCATCGCCACGTTGCCGCCGCCGACCACCACGACGCGCTGTCCGACGTAGATCGGCGTGTCGTACGTCCGGTCGTAGGCGTGCATCAGGTTCGTACGCGTGAGGAACTCGTTGGCCGAGACCACGCCGTTGAGGTTCTCGCCCGGAATGCCCATGAAGCGGGGCAGTCCGGCCCCCGAACCGATGAAGACGGCCTCGTAGCCCTCCTCGTCCATCAGCGAGTCGACTGTGACGGTGCGGCCCACGATGACGTCCGTTTCGATCTCCACGCCCAGCGCCTTCACCTCCTCGATCTCGCGCTCCACGATGCGCTGCTTCGGCAGCCGGAACTCCGGAATGCCATAGACCAGCACACCGCCCGCCTCGTGCAGCGCCTCGAAGATCTTCACCTCGTAACCCATCCGGGCCAGGTCGCTGGCGCAGGCCAGTCCGGCCGGGCCGCTGCCGATGATGGCCACCTTGTGGCCGTTGCGTGCGGCGGGAGCCTTCGGCGCCGTGCCGTGTTCAAGTTTCCAGTCGCCGACGAAGCGCTCCAGCTTGCCGATGGCCACCGGCTCGCCCTTGATGCCGAGGATGCACGACCCCTCACACTGCGTCTCCTGCGGGCAGACGCGGCCGCAGATCGAGGGCAGCGAACTGTCCTGCGCGATGACGTCGGCGGCCTCCTGCAGCCGGCCTTCGTGCAGCGCCGCGATGAAGTCCGGGATGTGGATCCCCACGGGGCAGGCCTCCACGCAGCGGGGTTTCTTGCAGTGCAGGCAGCGCGACGCCTCAAGCATCGCCTCCTCCTGATTGTAGCCGTAGCAGACCTCCTCGAAGTTGGTCGCCCGGACGGCCGGATCCTGTTCGCGCACCGGCACGCGCGGTATCTTGTTTGCCATAGTCGTCCTCTGTTATTTGTCCAAACCGATTCTGCATGCGTGTCCCGCCTCGCGCTCGGCCTCGATGGCCGCGGCGCGCTGCTCCTGGGTGCGGTACATCCCCTGACGACGCATCGCCTCGTCGAAATCGACCTCGTGGCCGTCGAACTCCGGGCCGTCGACACACGTGAAGCGTGTCTGCCCGCCCACCGTCACGCGGCACGCTCCGCACATGCCCGTGCCGTCAACCATCAGTGCGTTGAGCGACACGGTGGTCTTGAGGTTGTACTTGCGGGTGGTCAGGGCCACGAACTTCATCATGATCATCGGTCCGATGGCCACGCACTCGTCGTAGTGTTCGCCGCGCTTCTCGATGAGCTCCTCGATCAGGCCGGTGACCATTCCCTTGAACCCCTCCGAACCGTCGTCCGTGGCGATGTAGAGGTGGTCGGCCACCTGGCGCATGGCGTCGGTGTAGATCAGCATGCGGCTGCTCTTGGCGCCGATGATCACGTCGGCCCGCACGCCGTGCTCGTGCAGCCACTTGACCTGCGGATAGACCGGAGCGGTTCCGACGCCTCCGGCCACAAAGAGGTAACGGCGCGTGCGCAGCTCCTCGAGGGGCGTGTGGACGAACGCCGAGGGGCGTCCGAGCGGGCCGGCCAGATCGGCCATCTCCTGCCCCTGCTCCAGGGCGCAGATCTTGCGGGTCGAGGCTCCGATGGCCTGGATGACCAGCGTGACGCTGCCTTCGGCGGCATCGTAGTCGGAGATCGTGAGCGGGATGCGCTCGCTGTGCGAGTCGGCCCGTACGATGACGAACTGCCCGGGTTGGGCGGCATGCGCCACCCGCGGGGCGAGGATCTTCATCAGCCAGATTCCTTCGGCAAGGAGTCTTTTTTCAAGAATGGGATACATATATATGTCAGCTTTGTGTGTGCTTTGTTGCTACTCTTCGATGATGGCCGTCACGCGGATGCGCCGCATCGGACGCACGGGGTCGTTGGTCACCACGACCAGGTGTTCGCTCACCACGCCGTAGTCCTGCGAGCGGGGGTCCAGCATCACCTCGGCGCGGAACGACTCCCCCGGAGCGATCCGGATGCCCGGCCGGAGGGTCGTGGCGACATGCCCCTCGCCCTCGACGGCCCGCAGGATCAGATCGGCCGTTCCGGTGTTCGAAACCCGGAAGGCGAGCCGGTGTACTGCATCCGTTCGTTTCAGGCTTCCGAATTTAAGGATATTTTCCGAGAATTCGCAGCGCGGGGCCGTTTTTTCCGCTGTTCCGGCATCGGCATCCACCCCGATGCCGTGGGTGACGAGTACCGTACCGTTCGTGCGGCCGTCGACCAGCAGCTCCAGCGCATCGCGGATCGTGCCGTAGTGCGGCTGTGCGGCGGGGTTGAGGTAGGCGACATTGATCGAGGCGCGCTGGCCGGGGGCGAGCTCCCCGGGGGCCTCGAGGCGGAGCAGTCCGCTGGCATGGAGCGGACGCAGTTCCAGCCGGACGCTCTTTCGGGAGGTGTTGATGCAGCCGAAAGCGCCCTGCACGTGCTGGCCCGCCCGTATGTAGGCAAAGGTGTTGAGTGTCGTGGTGAGCCGCACGCCGCCGCCCGCATCGACGGGGTAGAGCTCCTCGATGCTCTTCGGCCGCGGGATGACCTCGCCGCCGATGGTGAGGGTGGCGATCTTCTGCCGCTGGCTCGAGTAGACGGTCAGATCCTTCGAGAAGACGCCGGGGCGGTTGGCCGGATCGAAGGTGACGGTGATCTCGGTCTTCTCGCCGGGCAGGATCGGGCGCCGCGAGAAGCGGGGTGCCGTACATCCGCACGAGGTCACCACGTCGAGGATCACCAGCGGGCTGTCGCCGCGGTTTTCGCCCGTGAAGGTGTGGCTCACGCGTCCGTCGACCTCGCGGATCGTGCCGAAGTCCCACGTTGCGGGCTCGAAGACCAGTTTCCCTTGGGCGAATCCCGTGACGCTGCATAACAGCAACAGTATGAACGATATGGTTCGTTTTCGCATCTTTGAAGTCGTTGTTCGAATTTTTGCAAAGATACTTTTTTTGCAAAAAAAACCGGCGAAAATTTTGCAGGAATGAATTTTTGCTATACATTTGCACCACGAAAACGGTAGAACACCGCTTCGAATGCCTGAATAGCTCAGTTGGTTAGAGCACATGACTGTTAATCATGGGGTCCTAGGTTCAAGTCCTTGTTCAGGCGCAGATGCGCGAGGGTTGCGTAAAGGTTCTTTCAGAAACACGCCTGCAAGGGGCGGCCGATGAGAGACGTGGGGGGGGGAGAGACAAGAGGTCGGAAGATGAGTAATCGTCAGGACCACTCTCCAATGAATCCCGGTCTCGAAACGGAATACCGGAAAGCTCGCTGTTGACAACAACGCGGCGCGATCCGTTGAACGGAAGAGGTCGTCAGGCCATCGAAAGTTTGCCTTTGCAGTCCCAAGCCATTTTTAAGGGAGCTTAGCTCAGCTGGTTCAGAGCGTCTGCCTTACAAGCAGAGGGTCGGGGGTTCGAATCCCTCAGCTCCCACAAAGCCGCCACATCGTCAAGAGGTGGCTTTTTTGTCGGCCTTGGTGCCGCTTATATATATCCCCGCTTTCCCGAAAGGGAGAGTCTTCGGGAGCTTAGCTCAGCTGGTTCAGAGCGTCTGCCTTACAAGCAGAGGGTCGGGGGTTCGAATCCCTCAGCTCCCACCAAAACGCCGCTTCATCGTGAGGCGGCGTTTTTTTGTCTGCCCGTGTCTGCCTTGGCCTTGCCGCCCGGCTATCGGTCCTCCAGCCCCTCCAGCTCCGTCCGGCCCCTCCAGCTCCGCCCGGCCCGCCCCTCCAGCTCTGCCCGGCCCGCCCTGCCGGCCCGGCCTTGGCTATTGCCGTTGTCCGCTTTGCTCCTCTGACGTGCCGGCATCCGCTTCGGACGCTCCCGGATGGCGGTGCCCTTTCTCTTTTTGTATGCTTCCCCTGGTAGTGATTTTGCTCCGGGAGGATGATCGCGGATTTTGTCGATTTGGCCCCCGGGTCGGGACAATCCGCCCTGAAAATGTGTATCTTTGCCGTATGAATGCGCTGAAAATCCACATCCTGTCGATCTTGGCGATCCTCCTCTTTGCCCTGGCGGCATCCGATGTCCGGGCCCAGTCAAACTCCTATCCCGTCAGCGGCCGGGTCATCGACCGTCTGAGCCGTCAGCCGGTCCCTTATGCGGCCGTGGTGCTGGCCGGGCAGGAGCGTACGGGCGTTTCGACCGATTCGCTCGGTCGTTTCCGCCTCGAACACGTACGGCCCGGCATCTGGCGGCTGACCGTCTCGTCGGTGGGTTACAAGAGCTGCACGACGCCCGAATACCGGGTTTCGGCGGCCACCCCCTTCATTGAGGTCGAACTCGAGGAGGATGCCACGCAGGTCGAGGCCGTGACGGTGCGTCCGTCGCCCTTCCGCGTGACGACCGAGAGCCCCGTCAGTCTGAAGGTCATCGGCATGCAGGAGATCGAGAAGAGTCCCGGTTCGAACCGCGACGTATCGCGTATCGTCCGCTCCTATCCGGGCGTGTCGTTCTCGCCCGTGGGCTACCGCAACGACCTGATCGTGCGCGGCGGAGGACCCTCGGAGAACAAGTTCTACATGGACGGCATCGAGATCCCGAATATCAACCACTTCGCCACGCAGGGCGCTACGGGCGGCCCGGTGAGCATCGTCAATGCCGACCTCGTGCGCGAGATCAGCTTCTATACGGGCGCTTTCCCCGCCGACCGGGCCGGGGCGATGAGTTCGGTGCTCGACTTTCAGCTGCGCGACGGCAATCCTGAGAAGCAGACCTTCAAGGCGACGCTGGGCGCCTCGGAGGTGGGGGTGAGCGGCAGCGGCCACATCGGGCGGAAGACCACCTGTCTCTTCTCGCTGCGGCAATCCTACCTGCAACTGTTGTTCAAGATGCTGGGGCTGCCCTTCCTGCCGAACTACATCGACGGACAGGTGAAGGTCAAGACGCGCCTTTCGGAGCGTGACGAGCTGACGGTGCTGGCGCTGGCCGGCATCGACAACATGAAGCTCAACGTCGACGAGGAGGGGGAGAATGCGCAGTATCTGTTGAGCTACCTGCCGCGCATCCAGCAGGAGACCTTCACCGTCGGCGCCACGTGGCGCCACTATGCCGGCCGCCACGTGCAGACCGTGACGCTGAGCCACAACTACCTGAACAACCGCAACCTGAAATACCGCAACAACGATTCGTCGAGCGAGGAGAATCTGACGCTGCGGCTGCGCTCCGTCGAGCAGAAGAGCACGCTGCGCGGCGAAAACCGCACCTACCTCGGATGCTGGAGCGTGCGCGAAGGGGTCGAGCTGACCTGGTCGAACTATACGGACCGTTCGTTCCAGCGGCTCTATGTCGCCGACCAGACGCGTTACTCGAATTACGACACCCGGCTGGGGATCCTCGGTTGGGGGGCCTTCGTCTCGGCCGAGTACATCTCGCTGAACAAACGGCTGAAGGCCTCGGCCGGACTGCGCACCGACGGCTGCGACTATTCGGGACGCATGGCCCGCTTCTGGGAGCAACTTTCGCCGCGCGGCTCGATCTCCTATGCGCTGAGCGATGCCTGGTCGGTGAGCGGCGCTGCCGGACTCTACTACCAACTGCCGCCCTACACGGCGCTCGGCTTCAAGCAGGAGGGGGCGCTGGCCAACCGCTCGCTGGAGTACATGCACGTCGCAACGGTCAGCGCCGGAGTTGACTGGCGCCACCGCGACCGGCTGATCGTCTCGCTCGAGGGCTTCTTCAAGCGTTACGGTGAGGTGCCGCTGTCGCTGGCCGACGGCATTCCTCTCGCATGCAAGGGGGCTGATTACGGCACGGTGGGCAACGAGGCGCTGGTCTCCTCGGCCCAGGGACGGGCCTACGGGGTGGAGGCGATGGCCCGGTGGCAGATTCCCGGGCGGTTGAACGTCGTGGGGTCGGTGACCCTCTACCGTTCGGAATATCGCAACAACGTCTCGGCGCCGTGGATCGCCTCGGCCTGGGACAACCGTTTCGTGGTCAACGTCAGCGGCACCTACGATTTCCCGCGCAACTGGAGCTTCGGCGCCAAGCTGAGTGCCGTGGGCGGCGCCCCCTATACGCCCTACGATCTGGACAAGTCGTCGCTCGTCACGGCCTGGGATGCTCAGGGGCGCCCCTACTACAATTACGACTTTTACAATGCCGAGCGGCTCGACGCCTTTGCACAGCTGGACGTTCGGCTGGACAAGGTATTCTACTTCAAACACTTCATGCTGGGGTTCTACGTCGATCTGCAGAACGTCACGGTGAGCAAGTTCCGTTCGCCCGACGTCTGGATGTCGACCGGTGAGATCGAAAATCCGGAGGCTCCGGTCGAACAGCAAAGGTATAAGATGAAGCGGATCGAGCAGGTGAGCGGTACGCTGCTGCCGACGCTGGGGCTGACGATCGAGTTTTAGGGGTAGCGGGCCGAAAGATGCGAACGGCACGTCGGGGCGTCTGTGCATCTGTGGGTGCAGGGTGCAACGAGGTGTCTGCCTGCGGGCGCAACGGGATGTTCGTCTGTGGACGCAACGGGGTGTCTGCGTGGGGCGGATTGGGACTGTCTTGCGGCACACAAAAACAGCAGGGAATCTCGCGACTGCCTGCTGCCTTCGGAGGTTGCCCTCCTAAACTACTAACCCAAACTTAAATAAATGAAGAAACCTCACTGCGGTTGCTGACCCGCAGTTGACTCTTCAAAGAGCAAAGCGTGTGCCAAAAGAGAGCCGCCGGCGGAATTCGATCCGTCGGCGGCTTTTCGGTGTATCTTTGGGCCTGTTTCGCGTGTGCTTTGTCCGAGGGCCCTTTTTTTCAGGGCCTCTTCCGGGCGTTTTCCTTCAAGAAGCGGCCTCCCGTGTTGGCGTAGATCACGGCCCCGATTGCCCCGATCACCAGCCAGATTGTTGCGGCGAGCCACAATCCCCGTCCGGGCCACAGCGAGTCGGCCCCCATCACGAGCATGCAGGCGGCGCAGTAGAGCATCAGCCAGCCCATGAAGCGGCACAGCGCCCGTTCGTCATAGCGTTTGCGCTCCTTCTTCGGCATCGTGTTGTAGCCGGCGATCAGCCACGCCCCGCGTCCCGCGAGCAGGAAGCCGCCCATCACGACGAAGAGCAGAAAGAGCACGCCGCAGACGATCAGGTCGCTGTTCATGGTCCGGCGGCGTTAACAGCGGAAGACGCCCGTATAGGTCATCGGCGAGAGGGCGCGCAGCTCCTTCTTCACCTCTTCCGAAACGTTGAGCGTCTCGATGAAGTCGGCAATGGCCTCGTGCGTGATGTGGGCGTTCGTACGCGTGAGGGCCTTCAGCGCCTCGTAGGGTTTCGGGTAGCCCTCGCGGCGCAGGATCGTCTGGATGCCCTCGGCCACGACGGCCCAGTTCTGCTCCAGATCGCGCTCCAGCGCGTCGCGGTTGAGGATCACCTTGCCCAGTCCCTTCATCAGCGACTGTAGGGCGATCACGGCGTGGGCCACCGGAACGCCGATGTTGCGCAGTACGGTCGAGTCCGTGAGGTCGCGCTGCAGGCGCGAGACGGGGAGCTTCGACGAGAGGTGGCTGAAGACGGCGTTGGCGATGCCGAAGTTGCCCTCGGCGTTCTCGAAGTCGATCGGGTTGACCTTGTGGGGCATGGCGCTCGATCCGACCTCGCCGGCTTTGATCCGCTGCTTGAAGTACTCCATCGAGATATAGGTCCACATGTCGCGCGAGAGGTCGATCAGAATGGTGTCGATGCGCTTCATGTTGTCGAAGATGGCCGCCAGGTTGTCGTAGTGCTCGATCTGGGTGGTGTACTGCGAACGGCAGAGCCCCAGCCGCTCGTTGACGAAGCGGTTGGCGAAGGCCACCCAGTCGATCTCGGGATAGGCCGCATGGTGGGCGTTGAAGTTGCCCGTGGCGCCGCCGAACTTGGCCGGGATGGCGATGTCGTGGAGCATGACGAGCTGCTTCTCGAGGCGTTCGACGAAGACCGAGAACTCCTTGCCCAGCGACGTGGGCGAAGCGGGTTGTCCGTGGGTGCGGGCCAGCATCGGCACCGTGCGCCACTCGCGGGCGAACGACGCCAGCTTGTCACGCACCTCCTCGACGGCCGGGTAGTAGACGCCGGTCATGGCCTCCTTGAGCGAGAGCGGAATGGCCGTATTGTTGATATCCTGCGACGTGAGGCCGAAGTGGACGAACTCCTTGTAGCGTTCGAGTCCCAGGGCATCCATCTTCTCCTTGATGATGTACTCGACGGCCTTGACGTCGTGGTTCGTAACCGCCTCGATCTCCTTGACCCGTTGGGCGTCGGCGTCCGAAAAATCGGTGTAGAGTCTGCGCAGTTCGGCAAACTTTGCGTGGTCGATGTCGCGGAGCTGGGGGAGCGGAAGCTCGCACAGGGCGATGAAATATTCCACTTCGACGCGGATTCGATAACGAATCAGGGCCTGTTCGGAAAAATAATCCGCCAGTTTTTCCGTTTTGTTCCGGTAGCGCCCGTCGACGGGCGAGATGGCAGTCAGTGGCGTTAACATATTTGGGATGAGATTTGTTTTCGAGCACCAAATTTACGACATTTAATTGAATTACGCATAATTTTCGCTACCTTTGCAAAGATAAACTCCCCGGCGTGCGGCTTGCACGCTCTTTGCGGGGAAGGCTTGAAAACCTGGAAACCGGAGAAGACATGAACTTCCTGATGGCGATCATCGACTCGGTGGTGGGCTTCGTGCGGCGCAATCCGTTCACGACGTTCATCATTCTGTTTCTGGCTGTCGCAGCCCCGGCGGTACTCAAAGGTATTGCACTCTTCATACTCTATTTCATCATGGGACTGATTCTTTTGATTCTGGTGCTGATGCTGGCCTTCCGCTGGCGGCTCTACCGGGCCCGCAAGCAGATGGAGGAGCAGTTCGGCAGCGGGTTCGACCCCCGACAGGGCGGTTTCGGCTCGCCCTTTGCCGCGGGCAACGAACCCCGCGGCGGCCGCGAAGGCGAAGTGCGGGTGCACAAAACACCCGGCGCCCCCGAAAAACGCGTCTCGAAGGACGTGGGCGATTACATTGATTTCGAAGAGGAGAAAAACTGACCATGCTGCGGGCTTTCGGACTCATAGGACGCTATTTCATCCTGATGGGAAAGGTCTTTTCCCGTCCGGAGAAGGCCGCCATCTACCGCCGCCGGATCCTCTTCGAGATGGAGTCGCTGGGCATCAACTCGATCGGTCTGACGGCCATCATCTCGATCTTCATCGGCGCGGTGATCACCCTGCAGATGTCGATCAACCTCGATTCGCCCTTCATCCCCAAGTCGCTGATCGGCTACGCCACGCGCGAAACGATGATCCTGGAGTTCTCGTCGGCGGTCGTGGCGCTGATCCTGGCCGGCAAGGTCGGCTCGAGCATCGCCTCCGAAATCGGCACGATGCGCATCACCGAACAGATCGACGCCCTGGAGATCATGGGCGTCAATTCGGCCTCGTACCTCATTCTGCCGAAGATCGTCGCCGCGATGATCTTCTTCCCTTTCCTGACGATCCTCTCGATCCTGATCGGCGTGCTGGGCGGCTGGCTCATCGCTGCCGCCACGGGCATCATGATCCCGGCCGACTACGTCGACGGCCTGCTGATGGACTTCAAACCCTACTCGATCACCTACACGTTGATCAAGACCGTCTTCTTCGCCTACATCATCACCTCGATTTCGGCCTTCTTCGGCTACAACGCCCGGGGCAATTCGCTCGAGGTGGGTGTCGCCTCGACGCGGGCCGTGGTCGTAAGCTGCGTGGTGGTGCTGCTCTTTGACCTGATTCTGACTCAAGTGCTGCTGATATGATACGTGCCGAACATATCGTCAAGTCGTTCGACGGACGGGTGGTCCTGGACGATATCTCGGTGGAGTTCGAGACCGGACGGACGAACCTGATCATCGGTCGCAGCGGTTCGGGCAAGACCGTGCTGCTGAAGACCCTCGTGGGGCTGCACGAACCCGATTCGGGCGACGTGTGGTACGACGAGGTGAACTTCACGCGGCTGGGTTTCCGCCAGCGCAAGGAGATCCGCAAGGATATCGGCATGATCTTCCAGGGCGGGGCGCTGCTCGACTCGTCGACCGTCGAGGAGAACGTCAAGCTGCCGCTCGACCTGTTCACCTCCCAGAGCGAACGCGAAAAGCTCGAACGCGTGAACTCCTGTCTGCGCCGCGTGCGGCTCGATAATGCCAACCATCTCTATCCGGCTGAACTGTCGGGCGGCATGATCAAGCGCGTGGCCATCGCCCGGGCCATTGTGATGAATCCGCGCTATCTCTTCTGCGACGAGCCCAACTCGGGCCTCGATCCGCAGACCTCGATCGTCATCGACAACCTGATTCACGAGATCACCCACGAATACGGCATGACGACGATCATCAATACGCACGACATGAACTCCGTGATGGAGATTGGCGAGAAAATTGTTTACATCCACCAGGGGCGCAAGTGGTGGGAGGGGACCAAGGAGGAGATCCTCCATGCCGACAACCGCGAGCTGAACGATTTCGTCTTCGCCTCGGCCATGGCCAAGCGCGCCAAAGCGGCCGCCAAGTAAGGACCGGGCCGGGGGGCGTCGGCAGACCGGACGAGGGGGCGTCGGATGTCCGACAACCGTCCGGGCGAGCTTGCGGCGGGATGCTGAACGCGAAGGCCGGAAAGGGGTTGCAGCCGTTGCGGAGACGGATTGTAAAAAAATTAAATTTTTATTTGCGTATAATATTTAAAGTATGTACTTTTGCGCTGTGAAAAAAATAACGCAAGGTTTTATTAACAAATAATTCAAAGTATTATGGCAACTATCAAAATCGGTATCAACGGCTTCGGTCGTATCGGCCGTATGGTTTTCCGTGCTGCTTGCACGCAGACTGACAAGTTCGAGGTTGTAGGTATCAACGACCTCTGCCCGGTAGATTACCTGGCTTATATGCTGAAGTATGACACGATGCACGGTCAGTTCAAGGGCGAAATCAGCTACAACATGGAGAAGAGCCAGCTGATCGTCAACGGCCACGCCATCCGCGTCACCGCCGAGAAGGATCCCGCAAACCTGAAGTGGAACGAGGTAGGTGCCGAGTACGTCGTAGAGTCGACGGGTCTGTTCCTGACCGAGGAGAAGGCTCAGGCTCACCTGGCAGCCGGTGCCAAATACGTGGTAATGTCGGCTCCTTCGAAGGACGCTACGCCGATGTTCGTATGCGGCGTTAACACCGACACCTATGCCGGTCAGAAGATCGTTTCGAACGCTTCGTGCACCACGAACTGCCTCGCCCCGATCGCCAAGGTGCTCAACGACAAGTTCGGTATCACGGACGGTCTGATGACGACGGTTCACTCGACCACCGCAACGCAGAAGACCGTAGACGGTCCCTCGATGAAGGACTGGCGTGGCGGTCGTGCCGCTTCGGGCAACATCATCCCCTCGTCGACGGGCGCTGCCAAGGCCGTAGGTAAGGTTATTCCTTCGCTGAACGGCAAGCTGACGGGTATGTCGATGCGTGTTCCGACGCTGGACGTATCGGTTGTCGACCTGACGGTCAACCTCGCAAAGCCGGCCAAGTACGATGAGATCTGCGCCGCCATGAAGGAGGCTTCGGAAGGCGAGCTGAAGGGCATTCTGGGTTACACCGAGGATGCTGTCGTTTCGTCGGACTTCCTGGGCGATCCCCGTACGTCGATCTTCGACAAGGCCGCCGGTATCGCACTGACCGACACCTTCGTAAAGGTTGTCGCCTGGTACGACAACGAGTGGGGTTACTCGAACAAGGTGCTGATGCTCATCGAGAAGATGGCTGCTTACAACAACAAGTAATTGTAAGACACCTCGAAAAAAGAGGGAAGCTCGAACGAGCTTCCCTCTTTTTGTGCGCGTTTTTGTGTGGGTATGGGCGTGGGGGCGGATGAGGCCGGGGGG
>NZ_NFIA01000008.1:0-151869 GCF_002159375.1 Alistipes sp. An54 | reverse complement strand
GAGGAGAGGGTCAGACCGGTCTGCGGCTCGATCCGGGAGACCGGAGCGGCAATCTCCCGCAACACGGTCCGGGCACTCGATACATCCCCACACCTCGCCGAACGTGCTGGCCGCGTCGTTGGGCTGCGGGGCGATGTTGGTCGGATAGAGGACCGGATCGGGAGACCAGGGATCGGGCGAGGTTCGTCCGTAGCCGCCCTCCCGATAGACGGGATGCAGGGGATAGGCCGCCCAAATGGGGTTGCGACGACACGTGTCGTAACAATAGGAGTAGTTGCGCACCACCTTGTCGGAGTTGACCGAACGGGTCCAATGGATAAAGAAGGCATAGTCGTCCGAGAGCGTTGCGGCATCGAGCGAGGGATCCGTCTTGTTGAAGGTGAACGACGCAGCCTTGACCGCCGCACAGGAGTCTGCCGGCACAGAATCATCCTGTCGGTTGCGATTTTGCGGGTTTTTCACTACTTTTGCACGGATATATTCCGCATCATCAAATACAAACGAAATATATGGCAATCGAACTCAGTGAACAGGAACAGCTTCGCCGGCAGTCGCTCCAGGCGCTGCGCGACCTGGGCATCGACCCCTACCCCGCCGCCCGTTACGAGGTGACGGCCACGGCGCGCGAGATCGCCGAGGGCTATGACGACGAAAAGAAAAACTTCCAGGATGTCCGCATCGCGGGCCGCATCATGTCGCGCCGCATCATGGGCAGCGCCTCGTTCTTCGAACTGCAGGACCATACGGGCCGCATCCAGGTCTACATCCGCCGCGACGACGTCTGCCCCGAAGGCGATCCGACGCTCTACAATACGGTCTTCAAGAAGCTGCTCGACATCGGCGACATCATCGGCGTCGAAGGCTTCGCCTTCCGCACCAATACGGGCGAACTGTCGGTTCACTGCAAACGCTTTACGGTGCTTTCGAAGTCGATCCGCCCGCTGCCCGTCGTCAAGGAGAAGGACGGCAAGACGTTCGACGCCTTCACCGACCCCGAGATCCGCTACCGCCAGCGCTACCTCGACCTGATCGTCAACCCGCAGGTCAAGGAGGTCTTCATCAAGCGCGCGAAGATCATCTCCACGATGCGTGAGTTCTTCGACTCGCAGGGCTACATCGAGGTCGAGACGCCGATCCTGCAGCCCATTCCGGGCGGCGCCGCGGCGCGTCCCTTCATCACGCACCACAATTCGCTCGATACCGACCTCTACCTGCGCATCGCCACGGAGCTCTACCTGAAGCGGCTGATCGTCGGAGGCTTCAACGGCGTCTACGAGGTGGGCAAGAACTTCCGCAACGAGGGAATGGACCGCACCCACAACCCCGAGTTCACCTGCATGGAGATCTACATCGCCTACAAGGACTACCGCTGGATGATGGAGTTCACCGAGCGGATGCTCGAACGCATCTCCACGGCCGTCAACGGTACGACGGAGCTGGAGATCGACGGACGGCAGATCTCCTTCAAGGCGCCGTTCCGCCGTGTGACGATGACCGACGCCATCCGCGAGAAGACCGGCTACGACATCACCGGCCAGTCGGAGGAGCAGCTGCGCGAAGCCTGCAAGCGACTCAACGTCGAGATCGACGACACGATGGGCAAGGGCAAGCTGATCGACGCCATCTTCGACCAGTACTGCGAGGGCGACCTCATCCAGCCGACCTTCGTCTGCGACTACCCGATCGAGATGTCGCCGCTGAGCAAGCGCCACCGCGACAACAAGGATCTCACCGAGCGGTTCGAACTCTTCGTCAACGGCAAGGAGCTCTGCAACGCCTACTCGGAGCTGAACGACCCGATCGACCAGCTGGAGCGCTTCCAGGAGCAGCTGCGCCTCTCGGAGAAGGGCGACGACGAGGCGATGTTCATCGACATGGACTTCGTCCGTGCCCTGGAGTACGGCATGCCGACCTGCTCGGGCATGGGCATGGGCATCGACCGTCTGGCGATGTTCATGACGGGCCAGAACTCGATCCAGGACGTGTTGTTCTTCCCGCAGATGCGCCCCGAAAAGAAGGCCGCGACGGATCCCGTCGAGGCCTATACGGCCATCGGCGTTCCCGAGGAGTGGGTGCCCGTCATCCAGAAGATGGGCTACCTGACCGTCGATTCACTGCGCAAGCTCGCCCCGGGCAAGTTCTTCAACGACCTGTGCGGTTTCAACAAGAAGAACAAACTCGGGCTGAAGGCCCCCTCGATGGAGGAGGTCAAGGCATGGTGCTCGGCCGAATAAACGGCTGCTACCGCCCCGCCAACGTGTGAACACATACAAGGACTTTTAACAAAACAATACCGTTATGAGAAAGAAAATCGTAGCCGGCAACTGGAAGATGAATACGCTTCCGGCCGAAGGAGTCGAACTGGCAAAAGGCGTCGTAGCAGGACGCGGCGAGGTATGCTCGTGCGTGAACTTCATCGTCTGCCCGCCCTTCACCCACCTCTCGATGGTGGCCGAGGCCCTCAAGGGTTCGGACATCGAACTCGGCGCCCAGAACTGCGCCGCCGAGGCAAAGGGGGCCTACACGGGTGAGGTCGCAGCCTCGATGATCGCCGCCCTGGGTTGCAAATACGTCATCCTCGGCCACTCGGAGCGCCGCCAGTACTACGGCGAGACCTCCGCAACGCTCAACAAGAAGATGGAGCAGGCCTATGCCAACGGACTGACCCCGATCTACTGCGTGGGTGAGAACCTCGAGGAGCGTGAGGCCGGCAAGCACTTCGACGTGGTGAAGGCCCAGATCGAGGAGGTTGTCTACAACCTCACGGAGGAGCAGTTCAAGAACCTCGTCATCGCCTACGAGCCCGTATGGGCCATCGGTACGGGCAAGACCGCCACGGCCGACCAGGCACAGGAAATCCACGCCTACATCCGCAAGGTGCTGGCCGAGAAGTTCGGTGCCGCAGCAGCCGAGTGCCCGATCCTCTACGGAGGCTCGTGCAAGCCGGCCAACGCCGCCGAAATCTTCGCCAAGGAGGATGTCGACGGAGGTCTGATCGGCGGTGCCGCCCTGAAGGCTGCCGACTTCCTGGCTATCGGCAAGGGATTCCAGAAATAGTCTCCCGACCGGGAGTGCGGGAAAGAGGGTGAGGCATTCATGCATCGGGGGCCCCGTGAAGGATGCGCCACACCAAGAAACCCGCCATCGAAAAGAGGGTGTCCGACCGTGGATCGGACACCCTCTTTGTTTCATTCCGGCAATCGTATCCCGCACTCGACAGACAAGGGCCGGACATCGACGGATTCGCGAAAAGAGTGTTCAAAAACGGCCTGACACGGAATCAAAACGGCGCACGATCAGAAAGTTTTTCTATCTTTGCAGAAAACAGCAATAACAACCATGAGCCGACTGATTATCCACGATTTCGATGATTTTGCCCGCTACACGGGCCAGGAGTTAGGCATCTCGGACTACCTGAAGATCACCCAGGAACAGATCAACCTCTTTGCCGACGCCACGCTGGACCACCAGTGGATCCACGTCGACCCCGAACGGGCCCGGGTAGAGAGCCCCTACAAGACAACCATTGCCCACGGTTATCTGACCCTTTCGCTGCTGCCCTACCTGTGGGAACAGATCGTCGAGGTGCAGAACGTGAAGTTGCTGGTCAACTACGGCATTGAGAAGCTGCGCTTCAACCAGGCGGTGACGGTCGGCAGCGAGATCCGGCTGCGCGCCACGCTGGTGTCGATCACCAATCTGCGCGGCATAGCCAAGGCCGAGATCAAGGTGGCACTCGAGATCCGCGACTGCCCGAAGACGGCCATGGATGCCACGGTTATCTTCCTCTACCACTTCAACAAGTAGCCGGAGGCGATAAAACCGGACAGAGAATCCCAACCCTTCCCCAGACTCTCAACTCCCGACCAACCAAAAACGGACTCTTCCCGTCGGGGAAGAGTCCGTTTTTATCTCCGCGAGAATCGTTCGGATGCGGGGAGCTCACCGTACACGCGATTCCCGGAGCGTTGTCCGAATCAGTCGTCGATGTCAATGACGCGGAAATTCCGGTCGAACTTGATCTCGAGTCCGTTCGTAAGCTCGATCTCCCACGTATAGGCATTGCGCTCGATCTTGCGGATCTCCTGATTCGGGAAGTTGCTCTTGGCCACGTAATCGGTGATCTGCTTCGGAACGATTGCGGCGGGAACGGCCGTATACTTGCGTTCTACCGAGGTCCATTCACCCTTGGTATCGAACTCTACCTCCGTACGGTCGGTGTAGGTCACCTCATACTCCGAACCGGCAAACTTGGGATCCTCCACGGCATAGGCCACCGTCAGGTCGGAGAAATAGCTCTTCAGGAAGTTCTGGGCTGCGGCGGGCAGTTTGTCAACGGTGATCGGGCGGTCGTTTCCGGCCAGCGTTACGGTGATTCCTGCAAGGAGAAGGGCTGCGGTCAAAAAAATCTTTTTCATGGTTTTAAAGTTTTTTAATTGAACATTCGTTTTTGATTACGATACAAAGGTCGGAAGGAATTCTGAACGGAATCTAAAATTTACCTTTCCAACACCTTTTTTTCTGCAAATATTTCTCCAAACCGCCCCCACATGGGGCTCAAACCCGCTTGCAGGGCGTCCAGATTCGTCCTGCATCAAGCCCCATCTTCCCGCTGGCCGGGGATCATCTCCTCCGGGCTGTCTCCCTCCCTGACGGGAATCAACACACAGTCAACATCAGGCGAACCAGCATCGAAATCCATCTCGGAACAGAGCCGGCATTCCCGTTCCCGATGAGGCAATCGGCGCGCTGTCGTTGCGGCAGACGCTACCCCGAACAAATAAAAAATTCCCGGAGAGAGGCCCGGTTGGACACCTCTTCGGGAATTTTGATCCGCAGTCTGGAACGGAATTCGAAGTGAGTTGCGGAGACCGCGGGGCAGACCCGCTTATTCTCTCCTTGTCTTCTGCTCTACCCCCCCCCCTCGAATTGCGCTCCCTGCGCGGGACTACATCTTCTTGCCGACGTTGGTCTTCTTGGCGGCCTTCGGAGCAGCCGTCTTGGCGGCGGCAGCCTTCGGGGCCTTCGGAGCCTTCGGGGCAGCGGCCTTCTTGGTCTCGCCCTCGACTACCGTAGCGTCTTCTACGGCATCGGTCTTCTTCGCAGCGCTCTTGCGCGAACGACGCGTCTTGGGTTTGGCCTCCGTGGCGGCAGCCGGCGTGATACCCAGCGTGTAAGCCTCGTTGAAGTCCACGAATTCGATAATGCACATCTCGGCGGCATCACCCAGACGGAAGCCCGTCTTCAGGATACGGGTGTAACCTCCCGGACGCTCGGCAACCTTCGGGGCGATCGTACGGAAGAGTTCCGTAACGGCCTCCTTCTGCTTCAGGTACGAGAAAACGATACGGCGCGAGTGGGTCGTGTCCTCCTTCGACTTGGTAACCAGAGGCTCTACGAACATCCGTACGGCCTTGGCCTTGGCAACGGTGGTTTCGATGCGCTTGTGCAGAATCAGCGACGATGCCATGTTCGACAGCAGGGCCTTGCGGTGACCTGCCTGGCGGCCGAGGTGGTTGTAATTCTTATTGTGTCTCATTTAATTAATCTTTGTCAAGTTTGTAGATTGATACGTCCATTCCGAACTTCAGGTTCAGGGAGGCCAACAGCTCGTCAAGCTCCGTAAGCGACTTCTTGCCGAAGTTGCGGAACTTGAGCAGGTCGTTGCGGTTGAGCTTCACCAGGTCGCCCACCGTATCGACGTCGGCTGCCTTCAGACAGTTCAGCGCGCGGACCGAAAGATCCTGGTCCGAAAGCTTCGTCTTCAGCAGCTGGCGCATGTGGAGCACATCCTCGTCGAACTCTTCCGTACCGTTCGTGTCTTCCATGTTGACGGTGATCTTCTCGTCGGAGAAGAGCATGAAGTGCTGGATGAGGATCTTGGCAGCCTCCTTGAGTGCCTCTTTGGGGTGAATCGACCCGTCGGTAGTAATTTCCAAATTCAGCTTCTCGTAGTCGGTCTTCTGCTCGACACGGTAGTTCTCGATCGAGTACTTCACGTTCTTGATCGGCGTGAAGATCGAGTCGATCGGGAGGGTTCCGAACTCGCAGTCGGCAGGCGTGTTCTCCTCGGCCGGAACATAGCCGCGGCCCTTGCCGATCGTGAGCGTCATCTGCATCTTCGTCCCCGGGGCCAGGTGACAGATCACCAGGTCGGGATTCAGAACCTTGAAGAACGACAGGTAATTCGAGATATATCCGGCAGTCAGCTCCGTCACACCCGCAACGTTAATGGACACTTTTTCGGCATCCTGATTATCGACTGTGCGGATAAAACGAACCTGCTTGAGATTGAGGATGATGTTCAACATATCCTCCATCACACCGGGGATAGCGGCAAACTCGTGATCGACACCGGCTACCTTGACAGTCGTGATCGCGTAGCCCTCGAGCGAGGAGAGCAGGATACGACGCAAAGCGTTACCGACAGTCATCCCGAATCCGGGCTCCAACGGTCGGAATTCGAACTTCCCGAACGACGAAGTGGACTCGAGCATAATAACCTTCTCAGGTTTCTGGAATGCTAATATTGCCATAATTGCGTGAATTTGTTTTGATTACTACTTCGAGTACAACTCGACGATAAGCTGCTCCTTGATGTTCTCGGGGATCTCCTCACGCTCGGGCTTCTGCAGGAACTTGCCGCTCATCGAGGCGTTGTCCCACTCCAGCCACGAGTAGCGGCTCCGCGACGAGCCGGCCAGAGATGCCGTGATTACTTCGAGGCTCTTCGACTTCTCGCGAACCGACACGATGTCTCCCGCACGCAGCGAGTAGGACGGAATGTTGACCACATTGCCGTTGACACAGATGTGACGGTGCGATACGAGCTGACGGGCAGCTGCACGCGTCGGGGCGATACCCAAGCGGTAAACCACGTTGTCCAGACGGCACTCGAGCAGCTTCAGCAGGTTCTCACCCGTGATACCGCCCATGCGGGCAGCCTGCTCGTACGTACGCGAGAACTGCTTCTCCAGCAGTCCGTAGGTGAACTTGGCCTTCTGCTTCTCACTCAACTGCGTGCCGTACTCCGACACCTTTTTGCGCTTGCGCGCCAGACCATGCTGTCCAGGGGGTACATTGCGCTTCTCGAGCACCTTGTCCGCACCATAGATAGCTTCGCCGAAACGACGGGCGATTTTCGATTTAGGTCCTATGTATTTT
The DNA here is from genome assembly GCF_002159375.1 of Alistipes sp. An54. NCBI lineage: Bacteria > Pseudomonadati > Bacteroidota > Bacteroidia > Bacteroidales > Rikenellaceae > Alistipes > Alistipes sp. An54. The sequence continues at coordinate 144,705 of NZ_NFIA01000008.1, read as the reverse complement.
CCCATTGTTGTGACTATTTAAAGAATCGTGAATTGTTTTCTCCGTAACCGTACCTTATACACGACGACGGTTGGGAGCACGGCAGCCGTTGTGCGGCAGCGGAGTGACGTCGATGATCTCCATCACCTCGATACCGGCACCATGGATCGTACGTACGGCCGACTCACGGCCTGCACCCGGACCCTTGACGTAGACCTTCACCTTGCGCAGACCCATGTCGTAAGCGACCTTGGCGCAATCGGCGGCCGACGTCTGAGCGGCATACGGCGTATTCTTCTTCGAACCACGGAATCCCATCTTACCGGCCGACGACCAGCTGATGACATCACCCACCTCGTTGGTGATGGTGATGATTACGTTGTTGAAAGTGGAGTGTACGTAGGCGTTACCCACGGCACCAACCTTAACAACCTTCTTCTTGACTGTTCCAGTTTTCTTTGCCATAATTCTCTAAAGATTACTTCGTTGCCTTTTTCTTGTTTGCGACGGTCTTCTTGCGGCCCTTGCGGGTACGCGCGTTGTTCTTGGTCGACTGGCCGCGGACCGGAAGGCCCAGACGGTGACGGATGCCGCGATAGCAGCCGATATCCATCAGGCGCTTGATGTTCAACTGAACCATCGAGCGGCACTCGCCCTCGACCTTGATCCCCATCTCGGCGATCTGCGAACGGATGGCGCCGACCTGGTCGTCGGTCCAATCCTGTACTTTGACGTCGTAGCTGATGCCTGCGGCGTCGAGAATCTTGCGAGCCGTAGAACGACCGATACCGTAGATATAGGTCAGGCCGATCTCGCCTCTTTTGTTTTTCGGTAAATCTACACCGACAATACGTGCCATATTGAAATTTTGTCTTTTTTAACTGATTAAACTAACCCTGGCGCATTTTGAACTTGGGATTCTTCTTGCAAATGACGTACAGTTTGCCCTTACGCTTTACAATCTTGCAATCCTCGCTTCTCTTCTTGATGGATGCTTTAACTTTCATTTTTCAAGCGATCTAATTATTTGTACCGGAAGGAAATCCGCCCCTTTGTAAGGTCGTAGGGCGTCATCTCCACTTTAACTTTATCCCCGGGAAGGATCTTGATGTAGTGCATGCGCATCTTTCCGGAGATATGCGCGGTCAGCACATGACCGTTGTCCAGCTCGACGCGGAACATCGCGTTCGAAAGGGCTTCGATAATCGTGCCGTCGCGTTCGATAGCAGCTTGTTTTGCCATAGAGTTTCAGTTGTTAATTGCCTGTTCGATGATACGGAAGTCCGTCAGAACGTCGGGGCCCGACTTGCGGATCGCAACGGCAAACTCGTAGTGAGCCGCCGGTTTGCGGTCGCGCGTGCGGACCGTCCAGCCATCCCGTTCGAATACCACGGCCTTGTTGCCAAGCGTGATCATCGGTTCGATGCAGATGACCATTCCCTCTCGCAGAAGGGGGCCTCTGCCGCGTGCGCCGTAATTGGGGACGCCGGGGTCTTCGTGCATCTTGCGACCCAGTCCGTGTCCCTCCAGTTCGCGCACCACTCCGTAGCCGAAACTTTCGGAGTACTCCTGCACGGCCGCCGACACGTCGCCTACGCGGTTGCCGGCCTTGGCCTGTGCCGTACCTTTATAAAGAGCCTCTTTGGTGACCTCCATGAGCTGTCGTACATCCTCCGACACCTCGCCTACGGCGAACGTATACGCCGAATCACCAACAAACCCCTTCATAAACGTACCACAATCGATCGAAACGATGTCGCCCTCCTTAAGGACGCATTTCGAAGACGGGATACCGTGGACTACCTGCTCGTTGACCGAAATGCACAACGACGCCGGGTATCCTTCGTATCCGAGGAAAGCGGGGACTGCTCCGTGAGCCCGGATGAACTCTTCAGCGATCCGGTCCAACTCCAGGGTCGAGATCCCCGGACGGATGTGACGCCCCACTTCCGCCAGGGTTTTCGACACCAGAATATTGTTTTCGCGGAGCAATTCGATCTCCTCGTCTGTTTTCAAATGAATCATGGACTCTTATGCTTAAAACTCCTCGGAAAAACTCCTAATGACGACCCTGAATACGTCCGGTCTTCATCAGACCATCGTAATGGCGCATCAGCAGGTAGCTCTCGATCTGCTTCAGAGTGTCGAGCACAACGCCCACCATGATCAGCAGCGACGTTCCGCCGTAGAAGTAGGCGAACGACTGCTGGATGCCGAGGAACTTCATGGCCAGGGCCGGCAGAATTGCCACGATGGCCAGGAAGAACGAGCCCGGGAGCGTAATGCGCGTCATGATGGTATCGATGTAGTTCACGGTCTGCTTGCCCGGTTTTACGCCCGGGATAAAGCCGCCGTTGCGCTTCATGTCATCGGCCATCATTTGAGGGTTGATGATGATCGCCGTATAGAAATAGGTGAAGGCGATCACCAGCACTGCCAGCGTAAAGTTGTACCAGAAACCGGTCATCGAGCTGAAGGCAGCCGCAAAGGCCGTTCCGGAGAACAGCGCGGGGATGAACATCAGCGCCTGGGCAAAGATGATCGGCATCACGTTGGCCGCATTCATCTTCAGGGGGATGTACTGACGCACTCCGCCGTACTGTTTGTTACCGACGATACGTTTGGCATACTGTACAGGCACCTTGCGCACGGCCTGTACCAGGGCTATGGTTGCCATGAAGACGAAGAACAGCAGCACCAGCTCGAGAATCAGCATGATGGCGCTGCCCGTAGCGCTCTGGATACGGGCGTTGACCTCGGCCAGCAGGGCGTGAGGCAGACGGGCCACGATACCGATCATGATGATAAGCGAGATGCCGTTGCCGATACCCTTGTCCGTGATCTTTTCGCCGAGCCACATGATGAACATCGTTCCGGCGATCAGAATCGTGGTCGCATAGGCAACAAAGCCGAACGTGTTGCCGTAGACGAACGCCTGCGGAACCTGGTGATACAGGTTGGCAATGTAGGCCGGGCCCTGAAGGATCAGCACGCCGATCGTCAGGAAACGCGTCCACTGGTTCATCTTGCGGCGGCCGCTCTCACCCTCCTTCTGCATCTTCTGGAAATACGGAATCATCATACCCATCAGCTGGATGATGATCGAGGCGGTGATATACGGCATGACTCCGAGTGCAAAGATCGCCGCGTTGCCGAATGCGCCGCCCGAGAATACGTTCAACAGACCCAGAAGTCCGTTGCCTTCAAGCTGGCTGGCATACGCCGATCCCTCGCCCAGGGCATTGGGGTTGATACCCGGAATCACAACGAAACTGCCCAAGCGGTATACAAGCAGCAGCCCGATCGTGTACAGCACACGCTTGCGGAGCTCCTCGATCTTGTAGATGTTCTTGAGCGTTTCTACCAATTTCTTGTTGGTCGCCAGTAGAGCGATCACCACTATAAAGACGATACCAACAACGAGATACTGATTCATAGTTTTGGGTTTCTAAGGTTCTTACAGTTTTTCCACGCTGCCGCCGGCTGCCGTGATGGCTGCCTCGGCGCTCTTCGAGAAGGCGTGGGCCTTGACGGCCAGGGCCTTCGTCAGGGCGCCGTTGCCGAGGATCTTCACCTTGTCGTTCGACGAGATGAAACCTGCGGCGATCAGCGTGTCAACCGTAATCTCCGTGAGCTGCTTCTTGGCAGCCAGGTCCTCCAGGGCTTCAAGGTTGATCGCCTTGAACTCCACGCGCTTGAGGTTCGTGAAACCGAACTTCGGCAGTCGACGCTGCAGCGGCATCTGACCACCCTCGAAGCCGAGCTTGCGCGAGTAGCCCGAACGCGACTGTGCTCCCTTGTGACCACGGGTTGCGGTTCCGCCGTGACCCGATCCGGCACCGCGACCGATTCGTTTGTCGTGATGCGTTGAACCCTTTGCAGGTTTGAGATTATTGAGTTCCATGTTGCTTTAAAACCGTTTGCTGAGTTAAACTTATTGCGCAACGACCTCGACCTTCACGAGGTGCTTCACGCGCTCGATCATACCCTTGATGATCACCGAATCGTCGTGCTCGACGCTGGCGTTGATCCGCTTGAGTCCCAGCGCGTCGAGGTTCTTGCACTGACGCTCCGTGGCACCGATGCGGCTTTTGATCTGGGTTATTTTCAGTCTTGCCATTTCTTCTTGAAGAATTAACCGTTAAACACCTGATCCATCGAGATGCCGCGCAGACGGGCGATGCTTGCGGCGTCGCGAAGCTCGCACAGCGCACCGATGGTTGCCTTGACGAGGTTGTGGGGGTTCGACGAGCCCTTGCTCTTGGCCAGCACGTTCTTCACGCCTACCGACTCCAGAACGGCACGCATGGCACCGCCGGCGATGATACCCGTACCGGGAGCGGCCGGACGGATCATCACGAGCGAACCGTCATAGCGGAACTCCTGCTTGTGAGGAATCGTACCGTTAATAACCGGGATCTTGATGAGGTTTTTCTTGGCATCCTCCACGCCTTTGGCGATGGCGGCCTGCACCTCCGAGGCCTTGCCCAGGCCGTAACCTACGACGCCGTCCTCGTTGCCCACGACCACGATGGCCGAAAAGCTGAACGTACGACCACCCTTGGTCACCTTCGTGACACGCTGGATGCTGACGAGACGGTCCTTGAGTTCCAGATCGCTCGTGCGAACTTTCTTTATGTTGGTATTTGCCATGATCGATTAGAATTTAAGACCGGCTTCGCGAGCAGCTTCGGCCAACTGTTTTACTCTTCCGTGATAGAGGTATCCGTTACGGTCGAAAGCAACGGCCGAGATTCCCTTGGCAACGGCACGCTCGGCGGCCAGTTTGCCCACCAGCGACGCGATTTCACACTTGGTTTTTCCGGCAGCGGCCCCGGCAATCTCCTTGTCGAGCGACGATGCCGTGGCGAGCGTTACGCCAGCCTGGTCGTCGATAAACTGCACATAGATCTGCTTGTTGCTGCGGAATACCGTCATACGGGGCTGTTCGGGCGTTCCGCTGACGATCTTGCGGATACGCATCTTGATCCGCGCTCTTCTTTCTATCTTGTTCAGTGACATAATTTCAGACGATTAACTATTTTGCACCAGCGGACTTACCGGCCTTACGACGCAGCTGTTCGCCTACGAACTTGATACCCTTGCCCTTGTAGGGTTCCGGCTTGCGCAGCGAGCGGAGCTTCGCAGCGACCTGACCGATGAGCTGCTTGTCGATCGACTTCAGCGTTACGATCGGGTTACCCTTCTTCTCGGTAACGGCCGTAGCGGTGACCTCCTTCGGGAGCAGGAAGTAGGTATCGTGCGAATAACCGAGGCTCATCTCGAGCACCTGGCCCTTGACTTCGGCCTTGTAGCCCACGCCGACGAGCTCCTGCTTGATCTCATAGCCCTTCGATACGCCGACGACCATATTGTGGATCAGGGCGCGATAGAGGCCATGGAGCGAGCGGTGACGCGGCTGGTTGGTCGGGCGCGATACGAAGACGGCCGGGATTTCCTTGCCGGTGTGGGGATCCGTGTGCGTGCTGACCTCTACCTTGATATCCGAGTCAACCTTCTGACTCAGCGTTCCAAGCGGCCCTTTCACGCTTACCGTATTGTCGGGAGCGACCTCGACGGTTACTCCGGCAGGCAAGTTTACAGGTAATTTACCAATTCTTGACATTGCGTTGATTTTTAATTATTAGTAGATGTAGCACAGCACCTCGCCGCCGACGTTCTCCTTACGTGCCTTGGCGTCGGTCATGATGCCTTTCGAAGTCGAGAGGATGGCGATACCCAGACCGTTCAGTACGCGGGGCATGTCCGAAACCGACGCATACTGGCGCAGACCCGGACGGCTGACGCGCTTAAGGTCCTTGATGGCGTTGGTCTTCGTGGCGGCATCCCACTTCAGTGCGATCTTGATCGAAGGATGGCCCTTCTCATCGGTGTCGAACTTGTAGGCCAGGATGTAGCCCTGCTCGTAGAGGATCTTGGTGATCTCCTGTTTAATTTTTGAACCGGGAGCTTCAACCACCTTGTGGTTGGCTTTCACCGCGTTTCTAATTCTGGTCAGAAAGTCCGCAATAGGATCAGTCATAACGAATAGAAGTTAAAAATTAAATGAATAAAAAGTTTTCAATGTTTTGTGGCTCAGAGAATTGCCATCGGGAAACCCTCCCTTTCTCATTCCCCTTCGCCCACCCCTGGACACGCGTTCGCATACGCACACGAGCACCCAAAAGCGCGCAAATATACGCATTATTTTCCAAACAGCCAAGATTATCGCCTGATTTTTAGCGTTTTTCCGGGTCCTGCAGGAATACGGAAATGTTAGCACACACAGCGGCTGCTAACATCATCCGTACAGAAATCCTGCTTCGACGACCCGAAAACCGGTCATCGACCACCCCCGCGGCGACCCGACCTGACGGTCGGCCCTCTGCGTGGCACCCGATTCCGGCCTCTTGGTCCGAGGAATCTGTAACCCAGTGTGCGACTTTCCGTTACGCCCCACATATCGGGAAGTTACCGCTTGTGGCGGCACTTTCCCCGATACTGTGACGTATCTGCATGGGTCGTACACCCCTATTAGCTCCGTCTCCTCCGCGGCTTGCGCCGCACAGGCTCCTCACCTTCCGGAAAGCGGAACCTTTTTCATTGCTCCCGGGCTCACCGACGGGACTCGAGCGGATTGCGGACCTGGGCGGCAACGCCTCAGCCCATTGCAGGGTCACCACAACTGCACCTCTCCGGTACCACTGCAGCCTCTCTGCGACACCACTCCGGCACCTCTTCGTGCCCCCTTCTCTCGCCTCCTTCTCTCGTCCCCTTCTCTCGTCCCCTTCTCTCGCCCACTCCGGCGCCCCTCGGGACTACCAGCTGGCCTTCGTAACGCCCGGGATCAGGCCCTTGGATGCCATCTCGCGGAACTGGATACGGCTGATGCCGAACAGGCGGATGTATCCTTTGGGACGGCCCGTGATCTTGCAGCGGTTGTGCTGGCGGATGGGGTTGGAGTTGCGCGGCAGCTTCGAAAGGGCCTGCCATGCCTCCTCGTGGTCCATCTCACCGCTCTTTACCTTGGCAGCGATCTCCTCGCGTTTGTGCTGGTAGCGCTTGGCGAGTTTTGCACGCTTTACCTCGCGGGCTTTCATCGATTCTTTTGCCATAGCTTAGTTCTTTTTAGCGTTTTTGAAAGGAAGACCGAACTCACGGAGCAGGGCATAAGCCTCTTCGTCGGTCTTGGCCGTGGTGACGAAGGTGATCTCCATGCCGAAGATCTTCGTGATCTTGTCGATGTCGATCTCCGGGAAGATGATCTGCTCGGTGATGCCGAGGGTGTAGTTGCCCTGGCCGTCGAACTTCTCGTTGATACCCTTGAAGTCGCGGATACGCGGCAGTGCCACGGCGATCAGACGCTCGAGGAACTCGTACATCTTGTTGTCGCGCAGCGTCACGCGTACGCCGATGGGCATACCCTTACGCAGCTTGAAGTTGGAGATATCCTTGCGCGAGTGGGTCTGAACGGCCTTCTGTCCGGCGATCAGCGTCAGCTCGGCCTGAGCCACGTCGATGAGCTTCTTGTCGGCAACGGCCTGGCCCATTCCTTGGTTGATGACGATCTTGACGAGTTTCGGGCACTGCATGACGCTCGTGTAGCCGAACTCCTTCATAAGGGCAGGTTCGATCTGCTCCTTATACTGGGTCTTGAGTGTAGGTACGTAAGCCATTATTTGATCTCCTCCCCTGACTTTTTAGCGAAACGAACTAATTTACCTTTGGAGTCGAGTTTGCGACCAACCTTGGTGGGTTTGCCCGACTTGGGGTCGATCAGCATGAGGTTCGACACGTGAATCGGGGCCTCTTTCTCGACGATACCGCCCTGAGGGTTCTTGGCATTGGGCTTGGTGGCCTTCTTGCAGAGGTTCAAACCCTCGACGATTGCGCGCTGCTTGGAGACCTCGACCTTCAGGACTTTACCCTGCCGGCCCTTCGAGTCACCGGCGATAACCTGAACCTGATCCCCTTTCTTAATATGCAATTTCATATTCGAAACAGTTTTTATGATTACAAAACTTCGGGGGCGAGGGAGATGATCTTCATGTACTGGTCACGCAGCTCGCGGGCTACGGGGCCGAAGATACGGGTTCCGCGCATTTCACCCTGGTTGTTGAGCAGCACCACGGCGTTGTCGTCGAAACGAATGTACGAACCGTTGGCACGGCGGATCTCTTTGGTCGTACGCACGACGACGGCCTTGGATACGGCGCCCTTCTTGACGTCACCCGAAGGAGAAGCGCTCTTGACGGCCACCACGATTTTGTCGCCGATCGATGCATAGCGACGCTTCGTACCGCCGAGCACACGGATGCAAAGAACCTCCTTCGCACCGCTGTTGTCGGCTACTACGAGTCTACTTTCCTGTTGTATCATAACTACTTAGCTCTTTCAATGATTTGTACTAATCTCCAACGCTTCGTTTTGCTGAGCGGACGGGTCTCCATGATCCGTACGGTATCGCCCTCCTTGCAGGTTTCATCGAGCGACTCGGCGACGAACTTGGTGGTCTTGTTCACGAACTTGCCGTAGATAGGATGCTTGACCTTACGAGCAACGGCCACTACGATGGTTTTGGCCATTTTGTTGCTGACGACCACTCCGATACGCTCTTTTCTAAGATTTCTTTCCATGGTTCTTACTTATTTGGCGTTTTTTTGACGCAGAATCGTCAGCATGCGAGCTATATCTCTGCGGTTTTTCTTGATGATCGACGAATTCTCGACGGGGGACACGGCATGCTGCACCTTGAGCTTGGCAAGCTGAGCTTTCTCGGCCTCGATGCGCTCCTGCAGGTCCTTGATCGAAATATCCTTGATTTCTGCACTTTTCATGTTGTGTCTCCCTTAAATTGTGGTTTCGACGTAGTCACGCCGTACGATGAACTTGGTGGTGATCGGCAGCTTCTGGGCGCCCAGACGGAGAGCCTCCTGCGCTACGGCCAGGGGCACTCCCTCGGCCTCGAACAGGATGCGGCCCGGCGTTACGGGGGCTACGAATCCTTCCGGATTACCTTTACCTTTACCCATACGTACCTCGGCAGGCTTCTTCGTGATGGGTTTATCGGGGAAGATGCGGATCCAGAGCTGGCCCTCACGCTTCATGCAACGGGTGATGGCCTGACGCGCGGCCTCGATCTGACGACCGGTGATCCACGAGGACTCCAGAGCCTTGATTGCGAACGATCCGTATGCAAGTTGGTTACCTCTTTGAGCGATACCTTTCATACGGCCTTTCTGCATTCTTCTAAATTTGGTCTTTTTCGGCTGTAACATGTTAGTTCTGCTTTAAAAAGGTCCTACTTACTACTGATTGTTGTTGCGACGGTCGCCACCGCGGCGTCCGCGACGGTCACCGCGACGGTCGCCGCGACGGTCACGACGCTCGCCGCGCTCGCCCGACGGAGCCTGGGACGAAGCGCCGGCGATCTCGAACAGGTCGCGCTTGCCATAAACGATACCCTGGCAGATCCATACCTTCACACCGAGGATACCCACCTTCGTGAGGGCTTCGGTCAGGCAGTAGTCGATGTCTGCGCGGAACGTATGCAGCGGAATACGACCCTCCTTGACGGTTTCGGTACGGGCCATCTCGGCGCCGCCCACACGGCCGGCAACCTGAACCTTGATACCTTCGGCACCCATACGCATCGTCGATGCGACGGCGGTCTTCACGGCGCGGCGGAACGATACACGGCCCTCCAGCTGGCGGGCGATGTTCTGACCCACGATCACGGCGTCAACCTCCGGACGCTTCACCTCGAAGATGTTGATCTGAATCTCCTTGCCGGTGAGCTTCTTGAGCTCCTCCTTGAGTTTGTCGACCTCCTGGCCGCCCTTGCCGATGATGATACCCGGGCGGGCCGTCGAAATCGTAACCGTCACGAGTTTGAGCGTTCGCTCGATGATGATCTTCGAGATCGACGCCTTGGCCAGACGGACGTTCAGATACTTGCGGATCTTGGCGTCTTCTACGAGTTTGTCGGAGAAGTCCTTGCCGCCGAACCAGTTCGAATCCCAGCCGCGGATGATACCAAGACGATTTGCTATCGGATTAACTTTCTGTCCCATCTGTTTTACTTGTTTTCAACGGTTTTTTCAACGGTTACCATTTTGTCCACAACGATCGTAACGTGGTTCGAACGCTTGCGGATCCGGTGGGCACGGCCCTGGGGGGCTGCCTGAATACGCTTCAGCATGCGGCCGCCGTCTACGAATACCTCCTTGACGCAGAGTTTCGTATCTTCCAGACGCTCGTTCTCGTTCTTGGTCTCCCAGTTGGCGATAGCCGACTTGAGGAGCTTCTCCATGCGGATCGATGCCTCTTTCTTCGAATAACGCAGGATGCCCAGCGCCTTGTTGATCTCCACACCGCGGATGATGTCGGCCACCAGGCGCATCTTGCGGGGCGAGGTCGGGCAATCACGCATGATGGCGATTGCCTTCTGCTTCTTTTCGGCCTTCAGTTTTTCGGCCATATTTGCTTTTCTTGCACCCATTTTCTACCTATTTTTTCTTGTTACCGGCATGACCACGGAAGTTGCGGGTGGGAGCGAACTCACCGAGCTTGTGCCCTACCATGTTCTCAGTTACGTAGACCGGAATGAATTTGTTTCCGTTGTGGACAGCGATCGTCTGGCCGACGAAGTCGGGAGAGATCATGCTGGCACGCGACCAGGTCTTGATGACCGACTTCTTGTTACCCTCGGCCTGTGCGACCACCTTTGCCTCGAGTTTCGGGTCGATAAACGGTCCCTTTTTTAATGAACGGCTCATTATGTACTCTTATTTAATTATTTTTTCTTCTTGGAAATAATGAACTTCGAAGTGGTCTTCTTCGGGTTACGGGTCTTGTAACCCTTGGCAAGCAGACCCTTGCGCGAACGGGGGTGACCACCGGATGCACGGCCTTCACCACCACCCATCGGGTGATCGACAGGGTTCATAACGACACCACGGTTGCGCGGACGGCGGCCGAGCCAGCGCTCGCGACCGGCCTTGCCCGACTGCTCGAGGCTGTGGTCGAGGTTCGACACGACGCCTACCGTAGCGCGGCAAGTAACGAGTACCATACGAGTCTCGCCCGAAGGCAGCTTGATGATGGCGAATTTGCCCTCACGAGCCAGCAGCTGGGCGTACGAGCCGGCCGAACGTGCCATGGCGGCACCCTGACCGGGGTAGAGTTCGATGTTGTGGATAACGGTTCCCAGAGGAATCTCGCTCAGGAAGAGCGTGTTGCCGACCTCCGGAGCGACACCGGCGCCGCTCATCACGGTCTGACCCACCTGGAGTCCGTTGGGTGCGATGATATAACGCTTCTCTCCGTCGGCGTATACCAGCAGGGCGATACGTGCCGTACGGTTCGGGTCATACTCGATCGATTTTACAGTTGCAGCGATGCCGTCCTTCGCGCGTTTGAAGTCGACGTTACGATACATCTGCTTGTGGCCGCCGCCGATGTAGCGGACGGTCATCTTACCGGCATTGTTACGGCCGCCCGTGCTCTTCTTGGGGCTCAGGAGCGACTTCTCCGGCGTCGACTTGGTGATCTCGTCGAACGTGCCGATAATCTTATGTCTCGTACCTGCGGTTACAGGTTTAAATTTTCTTACTGCCATCTTCGTTAGATATTACTGTAAAAATCGATCTTGTCTCCATCCTTCAAGGTGACAATCGCCTTCTTGAAGTTGTTCGCACGACCTTCGAGCAGACCGGCTTTGGTGTAGCGGCTCTTGAGCTTGCCCATGTAGTTCACGGTGTTGACATCCGTCACCACGACGTTGTACATCTGCTCTACGGCATTGCGGATTTGCAGTTTGTTAGCCCTCACGTCAACGATAAAACCGTAGCGATTCAACTTTTCGCCCTGAATCGTCATTTTCTCGGTCAAAACGGGCTTAATAATAATGTTCATTGTAACTCTTGCGTTTTTAAGCTAACATCGTATTCAATACATTCTCGGCGCCCTCGACCATGACGATTGCCGAAGCGTTCATCACGTCGTACGTGCAGACGTTCTGAGCCAGAACGGGCTTGACGTACGAGAGGTTGCGGCACGAGATCTGGAGATTGGTGTTCGACTCCGGAAGGACGAGCAGCACCTTCTTGTCGTCGACCTTCAGCGCCTCGGCAAGTGCCACGACGGTCTTGGTCTTCGGGGCATCGAGCTGGATGTTCTCGACCACGCAGATCACGCCGGCCTGGGCCTTGTACGTAAGGGCGCTGCGACGGGCCAGCTGCTTGAGCTTCTTGTTGAGCTTGAAGCGGTAGTCGCGGGGCTGCGGACCGAATACACGGCCGCCTCCCGGGAAGAGCGGCGAAAGGATGCTGCCGCAACGGGCGCCGCCGGTACCCTTCTGACGCTTCAGCTTGCGCGTCGAACCGGCTACTTCGTTACGCTGCTTGGCCTTGTGCGTACCCTGACGCTGATCGGCCAGATACTGCTTTACGTCGAGGTAGATTGCGTGGTCATTAGCCTCCACGCCGAAAACGGCATCCGAAAGGACTACCTTACGACCCGTTTCTTGACCCTGGGTGTTCAATACAGCTAATTCCATACTACTTCTCAATCGTTAAATAAGCACCTTTGGCTCCCGGAATCGAACCCTTCACGAGGATCAGGTTGCTCTCGGGAATTACTTTCAAAACTTTCAGGTTCAGAACCTTGACCTGCTCGCCGCCCATCTGTCCGGGGAGACGCTTGCCCTTGAATACGCGCGAAGGGTAAGACGATGCACCCAGCGAACCGGGTTTGCGCTGACGGTTGTGCTGGCCGTGAGTCTGGCCGCCGACGCCGCCGAAGCCGTGGCGTTTCACAACGCCCTGGAAGCCTTTACCTTTCGAGATCCCGGTCACGTCGACCCAGTCTTCCTCCGAGAAGAGGTCTACGGTCAGCGTGTCGCCGAGTGCCACTTCGGGCATCCCCTTGAACTCTGCGAGCTTGCGCTTGGGGGTCGTGCCGGCCTTCTTGAAGTGGCCTAACAGACTGCTGGTGGTGTGCTTTTCACTTTTCTCGTCATAGGCAATCTGAACCGCCTCGTAGGAGTCCTTCTCGACGGTTTTGATTTGCGTAACAACGCACGGACCAGCCTCAATGACAGTGCATGGTATGTTCTTACCCTCGGCACTGTAAACGGAAGTCATTCCGATTTTCTTTCCAATAAGTCCTGACATTTGTTGTCAATTGTTTGTTATAAATGTGTAAAGTGAAGTTTTCTTCAGGCCATCGGTCTCTTGCGGGACCGTTTTTTCGGGTGGGCCTCCGACCGATCCGTCCGACCGGCCGGAGGCGTCCGAAATGGCTCTCTATGGAAGAGGCGCTCCCTCCATCCGGCCGCTTCAACCGGGCCCAGCCCCGTTGTCACCATGCCGGAGAGCTCACCTCCCCTCCCCGCCGGATCAGACCTTGATCTCGACCTCGACACCCGAAGGAAGCTCGAGCTTCATCAGCGCGTCGATCGTCTTGGGGGTCGACGAGTAGATGTCGAGAATCCGCTTGAAGGTGCAGAGCTGGAACTGCTCGCGGGCCTTCTTGTTGACGAACGTCGAGCGGTTGACCGTAAAAATCTGCTTGTGCGTGGGAAGGGGCACCGGGCCGCTGACAACGGCGCCCGTGCTCTTCACGGTCTTAACGATCTTTTCGGCCGACTTGTCGACCAGATTGTGATCGAACGACTTTAACTTGATTCTAATCTTCTGGTTCATATCGTTTGCTTATTCTATATCCTTACGTTTACCGCTTGCTTTCTCGATGATCTCCTTGGCGAGGTTGGCAGGTACCTCCTCGAAGTGCGAGAACTCCATCGACGAGGTAGCGCGACCCGACGAGATCGTACGCAGTACCGTTACGTAACCGAACATCTCGGCCAGAGGCACCTTGGCCTTTACGACGCGGGCCGGGCCCTTGGTCTCCATGCCGGTGATCTGACCGCGGCGCTTGTTCAGGTCGCCGATGATATCACCCATGTTCTCCTCGGGGGTTACAACCTCGACCGTCATCACGGGCTCGAGGATGACGGAACCGGCCTTCGGAGCGGCGTTGCGGTAACCGTTGCGGGCAGCAATTTCGAACGACAGCTGATCGGAGTCGACGGGGTGGAACGAACCGTCAAGCAGCGTCACCTTCATCGAGTCCATCGGATAGCCGGCCAGAGCGCCGTTGGCCATTGCAGCCTCGAAGCCCTTCTGAACCGAAGGAATGAACTCCTTGGGGATGTTTCCGCCCTTGACCTGATCGACGAACTCCAGCCCCATCTTGCCTTCGCTGGCGGGACCGATCTCGAAGATGATGTCGGCGAACTTACCACGACCACCGGTCTGCTTCTTGAAGACTTCGCGGTGCTGGATCGTCTTGGTAAGAGCCTCCTTGTAGTTCACCTGCGGAGCACCCTGGTTGATCTCCACACCGAACTCGCGGCGCAGACGGTCGACGATGATGTCCAGGTGAAGCTCACCCATACCGCTGATCACGGTCTGACCCGAATCCTCGTCGGTGTGTACCGTGAAGGTAGGATCCTCCTCGGCCAGCTTGGCCAGGGCGATGCCCAGTTTGTCGAGATCCTTCTGGGTCTTGGGCTCTACGGCCAGACCGATCACCGGCTCGGGGAAGGTCATCTGCTCCAGAACGATCGGGGCGTTCTCGGCGCAGAGCGTATCGCCCGTGCGGATCTCCTTGAAGCCGACGGCGGCGCAGATGTCACCGGCGCTGACACTCTCCATGGGGTTCTGCTTGTTGGCGTGCATCTGGTAGATACGGCTGATACGCTCGCGCTTGCCGCTGCGGGAGTTGAGCACGTAGGAACCGGCATCGAGTTTACCCGAGTATACGCGTACGAAGGCCAGACGACCTACGAACGGGTCGGTAGCGATCTTGAAGGCCAGACCGCAGAACGGCTCGTCCTCCGAAGCGTGGCGGACCTCCTCCTCGTCGGTCTTGGGGTTGATTCCGTGTACGGGGGGCACGTCCAGCGGCGAGGGCAGGAAGGCCATCACGTAGTCGAGCAGCTTCTGCACGCCCTTGTTGTGGAACGACGAGCCGCAGAGCATCGGCACGAGCTGCATGGAGATCGTAGCCTTACGGATGGCGGCCAGCAGTTCGTCGGGGGTGATCGAATCGGGATCCTCGAAGAACTTCTCCATCAGGGCGTCGTCCGTCGAGGCGACCTCCTCGATGAGTTTGGCGCGCCACTCGGCGGCCTCGGCCTTCATCGACTCGGGGATCTCGCGGATCTCGAAGTTGTCGCGCACGGTCTTGTCGTCGAAGTAGTAGATCGCGTTATTATAAATAAGGTCTACCAGACCCTCGAACTTGTCCTCGGCACCGATGGGGAGGACAACCGGGAGAGCCGTAGCACCGAAGTGCTGCTTGATCTGGGCGCATACCGAGAAGAAGTCGGCACCCGTACGGTCCATCTTGTTGACGTAGCCGATACGGGGAACGTGATACTTGTCGGCCTGGTGCCATACGGTCTCGGACTGGGGCTCCACGCCACCCACGGCGCAGAACGTGGCGATAGCGCCATCCAGCACGCGGAGCGAACGCTCCACCTCGACGGTGAAGTCGACGTGTCCCGGGGTATCGATCAGGTTGATCTGATACTGGTGGTCCTTGTAGTGCCAGAAGGCCGTCGTGGCGGCCGAGGTGATGGTGATACCGCGCTCCTGCTCCTGGACCATCCAGTCCATGGTGGCGCCACCCTCGTGAACCTCGCCGATCTTGTGGGTCTTACCCGTGTAGAAAAGGATTCGCTCGGACGTCGTGGTCTTACCGGCATCGATGTGGGCCATGATACCGATATTACGCGTATAATGTAAGTCTCTGGTTGCCATTTCTGATTACCTTGTTTAGAATCTGAAGTGAGCGAATGCCTTGTTGGCCTCGGCCATGCGGTGCATCTCCTCCTTGCGTTTGAAGGCGGCACCCTGCTGGTTGTAGGCATCCATGATCTCTGCTGCGAGCTTATCAGCCATCGTCTTGCCGGCGCGCTTGCGGGAATAGAGGACAAGGTTTTTCATGGAAATAGAAATCTTGCGCTCCGGACGAACCTCCATAGGAACCTGGAACGTTGCGCCACCGATACGCTTCGATTTCACTTCGACTTGGGGCGTGATGTTCTCCAGGGCCTGTTTCCAGATTTCCAGCGGAGATTTATCAGCATCCTTCATCTTCTTGCCGACGATTTCGAGCGAGTCGTAGAAAATCGTGTAGGCAATACTCTTCTTACCATCCAGCATGAGGTTGTTCACGAAACGGGTCACGGCCACGTCTCCGAACTTCGGATCCGGAAGTAGAATTCGCTTTCTTGGCTTAGCTTTTCTCATTGCTATAAATGTTGTCTAAAGATTTTTTCTCCAGTGAGAGTTTCGGGGGATTACTTGCCTGCCTTGGGGCGTTTTGCACCGTACTTCGAGCGACGCTGGCGACGTCCGTCCACACCGGCCGAGTCGAGAGCTCCGCGAACCAGGTGGTAACGTACACCCGGGAGGTCCTTCACACGTCCGCCGCGAACCAGCACGATCGAGTGCTCCTGCAGGTTGTGGCCTTCGCCGGGGATGTAGGCGTTGACCTCCTTGCCGTTGGTCAGACGCACACGAGCCACCTTACGCATAGCCGAGTTAGGCTTCTTGGGGGTCGTGGTGTACACACGCGTGCAGACGCCACGGCGCTGGGGACAAGCGGCCAGGGCCGGGGACTTCGATTTGTCCTCGAGCGACAGACGACCGTTTCTCACTAACTGTTGAATAGTTGGCATTGTAAAAACTGTCCTTTAATGGTTAAAAAATTCTATCTCCATTGTCCAAAATGGACTGCAAAGGTACGCATTTTTTTGGAAATACAATATATAAGACCATCTTTTTTCGGGTTTTTCGACGATTTTGACCGGTTTGCTATTCTTTTTGCTGATGCTTTCCGAAAAACTATATCAAAAAGCTTATACGTATGCCCGTAATCAGTTGTTCATCATCCGCTTAAAAGCGGCGCGGGGAACACGCGAACGAGGGTGTACATGCAGGGAGAATTCCTCAAACGCGGCTTTCGCCCGACAAGGACCGCGCGCTCTTGCAGAACAGAAAGAATAGAGCGAAAAAACTTGCAGAACAGAAAGAAAAAAACTACATTTGTCAGAAACCGGAACACCGACACCACCAACAAAAAAATCTCACTAATTCTCTGCCCATGAAAAAATTATTCCTGCTGCTTTCCCTGTCCGTTCTGGCCGCCGGGTGCGACAAGGGGAAGGAAGAACAAGGGGGGGGGAGTTCCTTCCCGTGACATTCGAGGACCCGGCCTTCGGAAACTATTGCACGAGCCAGTATGACACCAACGGCGACGGAGTGCTCACAAACGACGAAGCCGCTTCGGTGACGACGTTGACGCTCGACGCCAATACGGACAAGAAGCTCACCGGCATCACCTCCCTGAGCGGAATCGAGAACTTCACCGGACTCGAAAAGCTCTCCTGCACCATGTGCGAATTCACGTCGGTCGACCTGAGCCGCAACACCCGGCTGAAAGACCTGGCCCTGATGTACGGAAAACTGACAGCGCTCGACGTGAGCCGTCTCCCCGAGTTGGAGACCCTCAACTGCAACAACAACGCCCTGACGTCGATCGACCTGTCCCACAATCCGAAACTGCGGTCTCTCTTCGTACAGGGCAACCGGCTCACAGCCCTCGACGTAGGCCACAACCCGGAACTCGAACTCCTCTACATCAACATGATGCCGAACTTCACCAACCAGATCGAGACGCTCGACGTAACGAAGAACCCGAAACTTACACAACTCTTCGCCATCCAGATGACCTCGCTGAAAGAGTTGCGCATGCTACAGGCACACAAGGATGCCAATATGCTGATATCGGTCCCCGAAACGACCCGAATCATTTACGAATAGTCCGAATCCCGATCCGATACACCTACGACCGATCCGACAGACCGATCCGCGACGCAGCCATCCGGCTGCGTTTTTTTACGTTTACGATTGCCGCCCGCTCTTCGCCCGGCATCCGCAGCCGGAAAAGAGGGTCGGCACGGACTTTGCTCCCTTGCCCGGGAGTGCGGGGCCGAACGCCCCTCACAGGAACCACGACCGAACACCAATTGCGACAAAACGATGAAACAGACCATGCTCACACTCTTCACCCCGCTGCTGGCGCTTCTGCTTTGCGGCACGGCTTGCAGTTCGGACGATTCGAACGCCGGCACTCCGAACCCGACTCCGACCCCTCCGGCTCCGCAACCGACCTCCTACGACATCTACACGGCCGGCTACAAACGGGTCGACTCGAAGGCTGCAGCCACCGTCTGGAAAAACGGACAGGAGCTCTACGCGCTGACCGACGGTACGTCGAATGCCTGGGCCCATGCCCTCTGTGTCGACAACGGAACCCTCTACACGGCCGGCTACGAGGAGCAGACCGACGGACACGTCGTCGCCTGCCTGTGGGAGAACGGGACGCTGAAATACACGCTCGGCGCCTCCGGCAGCAACTCCTACGCCATGGCCGTGGCCGTATCGAACGGCGACGTCTATGCGGCCGGCAGCACGACCGTCGACGGCTCGCTGACAGCCACCGTCTGGAAAAACGGCTCGGTGCTGTACACCTATTCGGTCACTCCGGCCTCGTCGCAGGCCCGGACGCTGCTGCTCGCGGGATCAGACCTCTATGCGGCCGGAAATCTGCTGACGGGCGGCACGCAGCAGGTCGGGCAGATCTGGCTGAACGGCGACGCCTACGAAACGCTGACCGACGGCACCACACCGGGCGATGTCCGGGGGCTCTTCCTGGCGGGCGGGACGCTCTATGCCGCCGGATCGAAGGGCGAGGAGGCTGTCGTCTGGAAGAACGGCAAACTGCTCTACACGCTGACCGACGGTTCGTCGTCGGCCGAGGCAATGTCGCTGTGGATGACCGACGGGGAGCTCTACACGGTCGGCTACTACACGAAACCGGACTTCGAGGAGCAGGGCGTCGTCTGGAAGAACGGCACACAGCTCTACACCCTTTCGGACGGCACCTCCTCGGGCAGCATGCCCTACGCCGTGGCGGCTTGGGGCGACGATCTCTTCACGGCCGGGACGCTCTTCGGCAGCAGCCGCCACGCCGTCGTCTGGAAGGGCAGCGATCTTCTCTATACGTTGGGACGCGGCGAGGCCTACGCGATGTACGTCGTGCCGCACTACAAAAGCGACGAAACGACCGGCGCGGAGGACTCGGGCGACACTTCCGGCAACAACTGAGCGGGCGGCCGTATCGCCCCACCGGTCCGGGCAGCCCGACTGCAAAAAAACCGTTACAGCCGCACCGCGCTGCCCGCCGATCCGACGGATCCGGCAGATCCGGACCGGGAGCCGGCCCCGCACGGCAGAACAAACCGCCGCACACAACCCCGTCCATGCAAAGAATCCCCAAAAAGGGTTCAATCTGAAAAACTTTTCGTATTTTTGTCGGAAAATCCGAAAATAGATCCGACAAGATATGGAGTACAATTTCAAGGAGATCGAGCCAAAGTGGCAGCAGCGCTGGCGCGAACGGAAGACCTACAAGGTGGAGACGGACCCCTCGCGTCCGAAATTCTACGTGTTGGACATGTTCCCCTACCCCTCGGGGGCGGGACTTCACGTCGGGCACCCGCTGGGCTACATCGCCTCGGACATCTACGCACGCTACAAACGGCTGAAGGGTTTCAACGTCCTGCACCCGATGGGTTACGACGCCTTCGGACTTCCGGCCGAGCAGTATGCCATCCAGACGGGCCAGCATCCGGCCGTCACCACCGAACAGAACATCGCCCGCTATCGCGAGCAGCTGGACAAGATCGGCTTCTCGTTCGACTGGGACCGCGAGGTGCGCACGTGCGACCCCGCCTACTACAAGTGGACGCAGTGGGCCTTCCTCGAGATGTTCTCCCACTACTACAACCGCAAGCGCCAGCAGGCCCGTCCCATCGAGGAGCTCACGGCCGCCTTCGCAAAGAGCGGCACCGAGGGGATCGACGCCGCCTCGACGCAGGAGCTGCACTTCACGGCCGACGAGTGGAACGCGTGGGACGAGAAGCGCCGCGAACAGGTCCTGCAGAACTACCGCCTCGCCTTCCGCGCCGACACGATGGTCAACTGGTGCCCGAAACTGGGCACCGTACTGGCCAACGACGAGGTGCACGACGGACTGTCGGTGCGCGGCGGCTATCCGGTCGAGCAGAAGCGCATGAAGCAGTGGCTGCTGCGCGTGACGGCCTATGCCCAGCGGATGCTTGACGGGCTGGACCGGCTCGAGTGGAGCGATTCGCTCAAGGAGATCCAGCGCAACTGGATCGGACGGTCGGAGGGTGCGCAGGTCTTCTTCGACATCCAGGGTTCGGAGAAGAAGCTGGAGATCTTCACGACGCGCCCCGATACGATCTTCGGCGTGACGTTCATGGTCATCGCCCCCGAGCACGAGTGGGTCGGCGAGCTGACCACCCCGGAGAACCGTACTGCCGTCGAGGCCTACCTCCAGGAGACGAAGAAGCGCTCGGAGCGTGACCGCATCGCCGACACGAAACGCGTGAGCGGCGTGGCGACGGGCTCCTATGCCGTCAACCCCTTCACGGGGCGCGCCATTCCGATCTACATCTCGGACTACGTGCTGGCCGGCTACGGGACGGGCGCCATCATGGCCGTTCCGGCCCACGACTCGCGCGACTGGGCCTTTGCCCGCCACTTCGGGCTGGAGATCACGCCGGTGGTCGAGGGCGGCGACGTCGAAAAGGAGTCCTACGACGCCAAGTCGGGACGGATGATCAACTCGGACTTCCTCAACGGCATGGATGTCAAGGAGGCCATTCAGGTGATGTTCCGCGAGGTCGAGCGCCGCGGTCTGGGCAAACGCCTGGTCAACTACCGCCTGCGCGACGCCATCTTCTCGCGCCAGCGCTACTGGGGCGAGCCCTTCCCGATCTACTACAAGGACGACACGGCCTATCCGCTGCCGATGGACAAGCTGCCGCTCGAACTGCCGCCGATCGAGAACTTCGGCCCCACGGAGCAGGGCGAACCGCCGCTGGCCCGCGTCAAGGGGTGGCAGACTCCGGAGGGTTACCCCTATGAGCTGTCGACCATGCCGGGCTTCGCCGGATCGTCGGCCTACTACCTGCGCTACATGGACCCGCACAACGAACAAGCACTCGTGGGCCGGGAGGCCGACGAGTACTGGCGCAACGTCGACCTCTACGTCGGCGGCATCGAGCACGCCACGGGTCACCTCATGTACTCGCGTTTCTGGAACATGTTCCTCTACGACCTGGGCTGCGTCTGCGAGGAGGAGCCCTTCAGGAAGCTCGTCAACCAGGGCATGATCCAGGGCCGGTCGAACTTCGTCTACCGCGTCGTCGGCACCAACAAGTTCGTCTCGCTCGGGCTGCGCGACCAGTACGAGACGCAGGAGATCCACGTCGACGTGAACATCGTCCGCAACGACCTGCTCGACCTCGACGCCTTCCGGGCGTGGCGTCCGGAGTTCCGCGATGCGGAGTTCATCCTCGAGGAGGGCAAGTATGTCTGCGGCTGGGCCATCGAGAAGATGTCGAAGTCGATGTACAACGTCGTCAACCCCGACTACATCGTCGACACCTACGGCGCCGACACGCTGCGCATGTACGAGATGTTCCTCGGACCGCTCGAGCAGTCGAAACCCTGGGACACGAACGGCATCGACGGTGTTCACAAGTTCCTGCGCCGCTTCTGGCGGCTCTTCTACAACCGCGACGGAGCGTTCAGCGTTTCGGACGAACAACCCACCGAAAAGGAGCTGCGCACGCTGCACAAGACGATCAAAAAGGTGAGCGAGGATATCGAAAACTTCTCGTTCAACACCTCGGTGGCCGCCTTCATGATCTGCCTCAACGAACTGGGCGACTGCTCGAAACGGGCGATCCTCGAACCGCTCGTGGTGCTGATCGCCCCCTTCGCCCCGCACATCGCCGAGGAGCTCTGGGAGGCCCTCGGAAAGAGCGGCTCGGTATGCGATGCACAATACCCGACCTATGACGAAAAACACCTCGTACAGAACTCGTTCGAATACCCGGTATCGGTCAACGGCAAGCTGCGCTTCAAGAAGGAGTACGCCATGTCGATGACCCCGGCCGAGATTCAGGCCGACGTCGTCACGGCCCCCGAGGCCCAGAAGTGGATCGAGGGCAAGACCCCGAAGAAGGTGATCGTCGTCCCGGGCAAGATCATCAACATCGTCATCTGACCCCGGGGCAACCGAACCGCCCACACCCCGATCAGCTCCGACGAACCGCCAAGAGAGAGAGTCCCGGCCACGCCCGGGACTCTTTTCCAAACCCGACCCCCAAACCCGACCCCCCCCCAAAAAAAACCGGAAACCATGAACCGAACCCTTTTATCCATTCTGTCACTTCTGCTTATGAGCGTCAACGCATCGGCACGGGAGTATGGCCAGGCCGCCACGATCCGTATCTGGGACAACGCCTCGGCCCCCCACAGCAACGGGATCACCACCCCCGAAGAGGAGCCCGAACCCAACCGGCTGGCCAACACCTCGACGGCCGAACTCTTTCTCTATCCGGCCGACACCTCGCGCCATGCCCCGACGGGACTGGGCGTCGTGATCTGCCCGGGCGGCGGCTACTCGCGTCTGGCCATCGACCACGAAGGGGTCGAGGTGGCCCGCTGGCTTGCGGAGAACGGCATCACGGCTGCCGTCCTGAAGTACCGCCTGCCGAACGGTCATCCGGAGGTTCCGCTCGAGGATGCCGAACAGGCGCTGCGGCTGCTGCGCGGCGAGGTTCCCGGCGCCGAGGCCTTCGTCTGCCGGAAGGTCGGCATCATGGGCTTCTCGGCCGGAGGCCATCTGGCCGCCTACACCTCGACGATGGGGAGCGTAAGACCGGACTTCTCGCTGCTCTTCTATCCGGTCATCACGGCGAATCCCGGACATCAGGGATCGTTCAACCAGCTGGTGGGCAAGGAGAACCGCACGGCCGAGACCAACGCCCGCTATTCGCTCGAAAACCAGGTGACACGACAGACACCCCCGGCCCTGCTGCTGCTTTCGGACGACGACCGCACCGTACCGCCGGTGAGCAGCACGCGCTACTACAACGCCCTGAAGGAGCACGGCGTGAAGGCCTCGATGCACATCTACCCCACGGGCGGCCACGGATGGGGCATCCGCGACTCGTTCCGCTACAAGGCCGAGTGGCAGGCGGCACTGCTCGACTGGCTCAAAGCCTTCGAAGAGTAACCGGCCGGCCCGAACGGATGCGGCGGACACCCCCGAACGGGATGTCCGCCGCGTGATTTTCAACGCGGAGGGCCTTGCCGTTTCCCGATTATTCCGTATCTTTGTCAATATGAACCAATCGCATTTGCCCATGAGATAAACGGCTGCAGAACCGGCGCCACGTGCGCAAAACACATAGAAAGCGGAACTTTCATTCTCTACTCTTAAAATCTCCAAATTTTAGCCTTTGAGAACGGAATTTGCGCTCACGCTGTTCAGCGTGGGCTTTACTCGTTATCCAAAGGCAGGGTGTTTGGCGATACCCAAGAGTAGGATATAAAGTCTGGGCCCACGCTTTTTTCATGTCCGTCGCCCTCGCAACAAACTCAATCGTCAACCTGGGCCCCGACACACAAAACTCTTAAAATCGCCAAAAATGAAAAAATTGTTTTACATCCTGTCCTGCATCACATCGTTATTCGTTTTCGGGAATTGTTCTTCAAACGACGACAACACCGATCTGGCAGATAACCCGGAAGAGGTCATCGATTATACGCCTACCGAGGAAATCAAGCGAATGACATTAAAAAAAGATGGATCGTATGTTCTACATAAAGATTTTAACTGCAAATTCTCAATTCAATTAATCCGGAATTACATTGCACTTCTTTACTACGAAAACAAGGGCTCTTATACGCTTACAAATATCCGTTGGCCCTATACAATAGGGACCTATAATTACGGAGGTATTACTTTTCTTGGTGTTACAACAAAACTGGAAGAGATCGACGAAACCTGCAAGACTGCCGATCACGAATGGTATTATGAGAAAATAAGAAATCTGGAAGGACTGACAAGCGGAGGATCATATGCCGAGGTTGCATACAGTTATTTCATTCCGGACGGCAGTTACCTGATTCGTTTCGGACAAATCGGATACTCTTATGTCCGCGTCCGAGTCATCGACTACAAACAAAGCGACAACGGAGAACTTGAAAGTGCCACCATTGAATACCAACTCTTTTAAAGGAAAAGGCTTTTGAATTTTTCTTTCTTAACCAAATGTATCGTATCTTTGTCACCTGAACAAGATACGATACATTTTTTATGGCAGACAACACCATATTGACCCGCCTCGACGGGCTGAAGCTCAAGTACGAGGAGATCGGGCAGAAACTCACCGACCCCGAGGTGATCGCCGACGTCAAGCAGTTCGTGCAGCTCAACAAGGAGTACAAGGAGCTCGAACCGATCATCGAAACCTCGGAGCGTTACCGCACGGCCCTGGCCAACCTGGCCGAGGCCAAGGATACCTACGCCAACGACAAGGACGAGGAGATGCGCGAGATGGCCCGCGAAATGATCACCGAACTCGAACCGCAGATCACCCAGCTCGAGGAGGAGATCAAGCTGCTCCTGATCCCGAAGGATCCGCAGGACTCGAAAAACGCCATCATGGAGATCCGCGGCGGCACGGGTGGCGACGAGGCCGCCCTCTTCGCCGGCGACCTGCTGCGCATGTATACGAAGTACATCGAGTCGAAGGGGTGGAAGTACGAGATCACCTCGGCCTCCGAGGGTGCCGCCGGCGGATACAAGGAGGTCGTCATGAAGGTCACGGGACAGAACGTCTACGGTACGCTCAAGTACGAATCGGGCGTCCACCGCGTGCAGCGCGTGCCGCAGACCGAAACGCAGGGACGTGTCCACACGTCGGCCGCTTCGGTGGCCGTGCTGCCCGAAGCCGAGGAGTTCGACGTCGAGATCTCGATGAACGACATCCGCAAGGATATCTTCTGCGCCTCGGGCCCCGGCGGACAGTCGGTCAACACGACCTATTCGGCCATCCGCCTGACCCACATCCCGACGGGTATCGTCGTGCAGTGCCAGGATCAGAAATCACAGCTCAAAAACTTTGACAAGGCCTTCGAGGAGCTGCGCACGCGCGTCTTCAACCTCGAATACTCGAAATACCTCGACGAGATCGCCTCGAAACGCAAGACCATGGTCTCGACGGGTGACCGCTCGGCCAAGATCCGAACCTACAACTATCCCCAGGGCCGGATCACCGACCACCGCATCAACTACACGATCTACAACCTGGCGGCCTTCATGGACGGTGACATCCAGGACTGCATCGACCACCTGATCGTGGCCGAGAACGCCGAACGTCTGAAGGAGAGCGAACTCTAAAGACAATATCCGGCGCCGGAACAACGTTTTACACAGAAATTTCCTGTTCCGCATGATGAAACGAACGATCACAGGGCTCCTTGGCGGAGTGTTTCTCCTCCTTTTCCTTTCGGCACACGCCGCGGCACCGAAACCCGAACCGTTGTATATCGTCAACGGGAAGGTCGTGGAGCAGATCCGCACGATCCCGCCCGAAGAGATCGAACACGTCGAGATGCTGCCGGCCGACGAACAGACCATCGCCCGCTACGGCGAACGGGCCATGCACGGCGTGATGCTCATCACGCTGCGTTACGACGAGCCGGCCCGCTTTCAGGCCGACACCACCTTCGGAAGCTACATCGCCCGACAGGTGCGCTGGGACGATGACGAACCGGTCGCACGGGTCGTCCTGCGCTATACCATCACACCGAAGGGGACGATCCGCATCGACGACACCCTGGAATCGACCGACAACCGCCTCAAACGCCGGGTCGTGAAGGCCGTCGAAGAGGCGCCGTGCTGGCAGCCGGCCCAAAAGGACGGCAAGGCCATCGCCAGCCAGGGCATTCTGAGCATTCAGCTCCCCGAAGGGCGTCCGATGCCCCGGCGCGTGGAGTTGGTCTACCGTTAACAAGAACAAAGGAGACGGGCCGAAACCAACAGGACCGGACACCACATAAGACGAGGAGACAAGGGTCCAGAAACCCATGTCGAAACGCGAGCGAACCGAGAGTAAAGACTGGAAGAGCCAGAAAAAGGGCAAGGAGAGACCCGAAGAAAAACTCCGACACCCACACCCGCATTTCATGAATTCATCACCTCAAAAAACCGGAAACGTATGAAAACCAACTCCCTCAAGGCGTGGATCGTCGCCATACGGCCCTACAGTCTCGGCAATGCCGTCATTCTGATTCTCGTGGGTTCGGCGCTGGCCTGGACCGACGGTTCGTTCCACACGCTGCCGGCCGTGCTGTGCCTGGCCTTCGCCCTGTTGATGCAGTGCACGGCCAATCTGGTCAACGACCTCTGGGACTTCCTCAAGGGGGCCGACCAGCCCGACCGGCTGGGCCCCGACCGCGCCTTCGCCAAGGGTTTCATTACCCTGCGCGCCATGAAGGCCGGCATCATCGGCTTCACCCTGGCCTCGGCTGCCGCCGGAATCGGCATCCTCGCCTGGGCGCTGCATCACGACATGCTCGCCTGGGGCGGCTGGGAACTGGTGGCCGTCGGCGCCGCCTGCGTCCTCTTCGCCTACTTCTATACCACTGGGCCGTGGCCCCTGGCCTATCACGGACTGGGAGACGTGGCCGTCATCCTCTTCTTCGGACTCGTCCCCGTGAGTTTCACCTACTACGTGCTGACCGGCACGTGGACGTGGGAGGTCATCGTCACGGCGCTGGCCTGCGGACTGGTAATCGACACCATGCTGATGATCAATAATTTCCGCGACCGCGAGGAGGATGCCCGCTGTCAGAAGCGCACGATTGTCGTGGCGTTGGGCGCGCGGTTCGGCAGCTGGAGCTACTTCTTGCTGGGCACCGCGGCCGTCGCACTCTGCCTGACACTGCTGGCCGGAGGCCGCCCATGGGCGGCCCTGCTGCCGCTGATCTATCTGGTGGGGCACGTGGCCACGTGGCGCAAGATGGTCCGCATCGACCACGGCGACCAGTTGAACGTCTGCCTCGGAGAGACGGCCCGCAACATCATGCTCTTCGGAGCGCTGCTTACCGTCGGAATCCTCCTCGGATGAGGATGACGCAAAAACATGAATGAATCCCGACATATTACCCTGAGCGAGCTGCAGCGCCGCGTGAAGGCGGCCCTCGAGGGGCAGTTTGCGCTGCCTCTGTGGGTGAGTGCCGAAATCTCCGACCTGAAGGTCAACTACTCGGGCCACTGCTATCTGGAACTGGTCGAAAAGGGTGGCGAAAACGGCGTCCCCACGGCCCAGGCCCGCGCCGTCATCTGGCGTTCGCAATACCCGCGAGTGACCGCCTACTTCGAGGCCGAAACCGGACAGCGGCTTGCTCCCGGACTGAAGATCCTCGCCAAGGTGCTGGTCACGTACCACGAGCTGTACGGCTTCTCGCTGCAGATCACGGAGATCGACCCCTCGTTCACGCTGGGCGATCTGGAGCGTCAGCGCCAGCAGACCATCGCGCAGCTGCAGCAGGACGGCGTCTGGGAGATGAACCGCGAAGTGGCGATGCCCGTCGTCGTACAGCGCGTAGCCATCGTCTCGAGCGCCAACGCCGCCGGCTATCAGGACTTCTGCAAGGAGCTCGCGAAGAGCCCCTACCGCTTTGAAACGCACCTCTTCGACGCCTTCATGCAGGGCGAAGCCGCCGAGCAGTCGATCATCGACGCGCTGTGCCGCGTGGCCGACCGCCTGGAGGAGTTCGATGCCGTGGTGATCATCCGCGGCGGAGGCTCGCGCAGCGACCTGAACTGCTTCAACGCCTACCGCCTCTGCTCCTATGTGGCGCAGTTTCCGCTGCCGGTCATCACCGGTATCGGCCACGACAAGGATACGAGTGTCGCCGACATGGTGGCCCATACGGCGCTGAAGACCCCGACGGCCGTCGCCGGATGGCTCGTCGAGCGGATGTCGGGGATTGAGGGGTGGCTCGACAACGCCGCCCTGCAGCTGCACGACGGCGTGCTGCGGCTGACCCGCGCACAGCAGCTGCGGCTCGAGGAGATGGCGGGTGATCTGCGCCATCTGCCGGTGGGGCTCATCCGCCAGCGCCGGCTGGAGCTGGAGGGCCGCAGCGAGGCTTTCCGGCAGGCCGTCGGGGCCTTTATCCGCCAGGAGCAGCAGCGCATAGTCACCTCGGCGGAGCTTATCGAGAGCCGCTCGCCGAGGCGCATCCTCCGCATGGGATTTGCCGTGGTGAGGGGGCGGGGGCGGGCCGTCCGGTCGATTGCCGAAGTGACAGCCGGGCAGCGGATGGAGGTCGAGGTGGCCGACGGTCGTTTTACGGTCGAGGCGCTCGCGGAGTCCGAAGCGGATCCCGACAAGGAGTAGAAGACAAGCGACCGGGAAAAAGCAGCCGGCAGAAACGGAAATTCAGTCTGCGGCCGCAGGAACCAACCGAACGACAGAAAACTCAGAAGCCGGGAATCCGGCACCAACGATATGGCAAAAAAACAACAGGAGGAACCGAGTTACACGGAGGCCATTGCCGAGATCGAACGCATTCTCGGCCGCTTCCGCAGCGAAGAGATGGACGTGGACAGTCTGGCCGCCGAGGTCAAGCGTGCCACGGAGTTGATCGCCCTGTGCAAGGCGCGTCTGCACAAGGCCGAAGAGGAGGTGAACAAAATCCTCGAGGCATGAAACGGCTGATCCGCTGGGCGCTGAACCACATCCCGCGCCCCGTACTGCAACGCATGGCGTCGTGGGCCGTGCCCGTCGTGGGGCTCTTCTACCGGGGACGCGGCGTGGAGTGTCCACTCTGCGGGTCAAAATTCCGCCGCTTCCTCCCCTACGGCTACGTCACTTCGCGGGCGAATGCCCTCTGCCCGCGGTGCCTCTCGCTCGAACGGCACCGCCTGCTGTGGCTCTACCTGACGCGCGAGACCGATCTGCTGACCGCCTTCCCGCGCACGCTGCACATCGCCCCCGAGGTCTGCATCATGCGTCACCTGAAGCCCCACTTCGCCGATCATCCCGGACAGTACGTCACGGCCGATCTCGAGAGCCCGCTGGCCGACCTGCACTTCGACGTGCAGCAGATCCCGCTGGCCGACAACTCGGTGGAGGTCGTCCTCTGCAACCACATCCTCGAACATGTGGCCGATGACCGCAAGGCGCTGCGCGAACTGCACCGCATCCTGAAGCCCGGCGGCTGGGGCATTCTCCTTTCGCCCGTCGACCGCGACTACGAGCACACTTACGAGGACGACTCGATCACCGATCCCGACGAGCGCACGCGCATCTTCGGGCAGTACGACCACCGCCGCATCTACGGCCAGGATTATGTCGAGCGGCTGCGCGGGGCAGGATTCGAAGCGGCCGACATCGACTACGCCGCATCGCTCACCGACGAGGAGCGACGCCGTTACGCGCTGCCCGACGACCACATCTACGTGGTCTACAAGCACTGACCCGGAGGCGAGGTCAGGAGCGTCGCGCCTCGAGACAAAGACACCCCTTTGGATGGCGATGTTCGGTAACGTGGCTAAATCCCGCTCCGAAAAGTTGCCGCGTCAGGGTCGCCGCTGAATAAACGGTCATGCTACCGACCCGACGGGCCCATTTGATCCACCGGAGATCGTCGGGATCACCGGCTTCACAGACAATCAGAAAATAACCTCCGGAGCGCAAGACGCGCGCCATAGAATAAAAACGCCGTGAAAAATATCAGTAGAGGTAGAAGACAATGCCGATGAAGTGGCAGACAACCGCCAGATTGATCAGCAGATGCCATACCATGTGGTGGTAGCGGAACCCCTTGCGGGCGTAGAACCACGCCCCCACGGTATAGAACACTCCGCCGGCGGCAATCAACCACAACAGCTGCACGGAAGCATGACGGATGAAGAGCGGCAGAAAAAAGACGATCGTCCACCCCATCACCAGATAGATCGTCAGGCTCACGGCCGGAATCGACCGCCGCGACAGCGACTTGTAGAAAATCCCGAAAAGCACCATCACCCACTGCAGCACTGCAATCAGAATCCCCTGCCAGCCCCCGATCACCGACAGCGCAATGGGCGTATAGCTCCCGGCAATGGCCACGTAGATGAAGATGTGGTCCAGGATGTGGAAAACCTCCTTGTGTCGCGACGCCGGATGCATCGCGTGGTAGAGCGTCGAGGCCAGAAACATCAGAAAGATCGAGATCACGAAAACCGACACGCTCACCGATGCCACAACCCCGTCGGGATCATGCACATAGGCCCATACCGCCGCAAAGGGCAACGACACGAGTGTCAGCATCGCCATCACGCCGTGGGTCACCGTATTGGCCACCTCTTCCCCCAAAGTCGGGACATAAAGCCCTTTTTTTGTCTTCATCACTCATCCATTAGATTCAACGTGTCAAATTTATAATTTTTTTTCATATCTTTGCCATCAAGGTTATCAGGTCAGGTTAAAGAGAGTCGAAAATGGACTTTTCACGCTACGAAAATCTCCGCACCCTGGTGCGGACCAACTTCTCGGAACAGACCCAGCGTCTGGTCGACGAAGCGCTCGAGTATGCCGAGTCCAAACTCGACGGCCTGACCCGCTACGACGGCTCGCCCCTCATCGGACATGGCGTCGCCGTGGCCCGGATCGTCATCTCCGAGATCGGCCTCGGACGGAATTCGACCCTCTCGTCGATCCTGCACGACGTGGTGCGCATCGCACACAAGCAGCTCCCCGACGAGGAGTTCCTCGCCCTGACCCGCGACATCCAGAGCCGATTCGGCGACCAGGTCGTCGGAATCACCATGGGGCTGGCCAACATCTCGGAACTCAAACTGAAGGTCGCCAAGGAGCAGGCCGACAACTTCCGCGATCTGATCGTCAGCTACTCCGAAGATCCCCGCGTGATCCTCATCAAGCTGGCCGACCGCCTCGAGGTGATGCGCTCGCTCGGGATCTTCCCCCACGAAAAGTGGCGCAAAAAGAGCTGGGAGTCGATGAACCTCTACGCACAGATCGCCCACAAGCTGGGTCTCTACTCAATCAAGAGCGAACTGGAGGACATCGCCCTCAAATACCTCGAACCGAAGGGCTACGAACACATCGTCAACAAACTCGAGGAGAGTGCCGACGAGCGCAAGGCCTTCATCGCCCGCTTCATCGTGCCGATCGAGCAGCGACTCAACCGCCTCGGCATCAAGTACCACATCAAGAGCCGCACCAAGTCGATCTTCTCGATCTGGAACAAGATGCAGAAGCAGCACGTGCCGTTCGAGGGTGTCTACGACATCTTCGCCATCCGCATCATCATCGACTGCCCGCGCGAACAGGAGAAACCCCTCTGCTGGACCGTCTACTCGATCGTCACGGACTTCTATACGCCCAACCCCAACCGCATGCGCGACTGGATCTCGATCCCCAAGTCGAACGGCTACGAGTCGCTGCACACCACCGTCTCGGCCGAAGGCCGCTGGGTCGAGGTACAGATCCGCACCGAACGCATGGACGAGGTCGCCGAACGCGGTATCGCCGCACACTGGCGCTACAAGGGGGTCGGCCAGGGGGCCCAGACCAGCGAAATGTGGCTCAGCCGTCTGCGCGAGCTGATGGAGGATACCACCCACTCGCTGGCACAACGCTTCGACGCCAAGCCCGCCTCGGGCGAGATCTTCGTCTTCACGCCCAACGGCGACCTGCGCAAACTGCCCGAAGGGGCCACGCTGCTCGACTTCGCCTTCGACATCCATACGTCGCTCGGCTCGACGTGCGTCGGCGGCAAGGTCAACAACCGCGCCGTCTCGATCCGCGAACCGCTCCACAACGGCGATATCGTCGAGATCCAGACCCAGAAGAACCAGACCCCGAAATCCGACTGGCTCTCATTCGTGGTCACCTCGAAGGCCCGCAACAAGATCAAGTCCTTCCTGCGCGAGGAGCAGGCCAAACATACGCGCATGGGCCGCGAAGAGCTCGAGCGAAAACTCAAGAACTGGAAACTCCCGATCTCAATCGACGAGGCGGTGGCCTATCTGGCCCGCCACTTCCGGCTGCGGCTCGGCACGGAGGTCTACGGGCTGATCGCCACCCAGAAGCTCGACTTCGCAACCATCAAGGAGCTCTTGTCGCGCCATCTCTCGGGCGAGGCCGAGGAGGAGCGCCGCGCCGCGGCCGCCGAGGTCGAACGCCAGAAGGCCGCACAGCACGCCGCTCAGGAAAAATCCCCCCAGCAGCAGGATGCCCTGGTCATCGACGACGACCTGTCGAAAATCCAGTACAAGCTGGCCAAGTGCTGCAACCCGATCAAGGGCGACGAGATCTTCGGCTTCGTGACGATCAACTCCGGCATCACGATCCACCGTTGCGACTGCCCCAATGCCAAGCGCATGCGCGAAAACTACCCCTATCGGGTGGTCGAAGCCCGCTGGCGAGAGTCGGCCGAGGGAGCCTTCCGCGTCTCGATCCGCATCGTCGCGGCCGACACCACCGGCATGGCCAACCACATCACCGAGGTGATCATCCGCGATCTGAAACTCAACATCCGATCCATCAACTTCGCCGCGGCCGGCAACGGTTGCATCGCCGGTACGGTCTCGGTCGAGGTACCCGGTACGGGGGTCGTCGATACGCTGATCCATCAGATCCTGCGAATCAAGGGGGTTCAGCGAGCCTACCGCGTCAACTGATCCCCCGCCTCCGATCGAAACTCCTTTCGAAACCTTTTTTCATTTTTATCCACCTTACGATAAATGAATAACAACTCAATCAGCGTCGTATTTGCCGACTCGTCGCATGCGCACTACGCTCCGCGTATCTGCCAGCTGATCTACGAGTCCGCCTTGCAGCGGGGAACGGGTATCGCCAAGCGATCACCCGAATACATCGCAGCAAAAATGACCGGTGGCAAGGCCGTCGTGGCGCTGGACGGTGAAAAACTGGTCGGGTTCAGCTACATCGAGTGCTGGGGCCATGGCGATTTCGTCGCCACCTCGGGACTGATCGTCGCCCCCGAGTACCGACACATGGGACTCGCGGAGCAGATCAAACGACGAACCTTCGAGCTGGCCCGACGACGATTCCCGTACGCGAAGTTATTCAGTATCACCACGTCGCTGCCAGTCATGAAACTGAACTCACGCATGGGATACGTCCCCGTGACCTTCTCCGAACTCACCGAAGACGAGGAGTTCTGGAAGGGTTGCGAGGGGTGCTGCAACTACGATATCCTCCAGCGAAACAACCGCCGGATGTGTCTCTGCACCGGAATGCTCTACGACCCGGCCAAGGAGCCACCCAAAAAGCAGTCCCGCCTGGCCCCCTATGTCATGTTCCTGAAGAACAAGTTCAAAAAGATCTTTCACCTGAAGTAAAACCGAAAAAAGCAACGATCATGGATAACAAGAAGAAAAAAGTAGTGCTGGCTTTCAGCGGAGGTCTCGACACCTCGTTCTGTGCCAAATACCTCTCCGAAGAGAAGGGTTACGATGTCTACACGGCCATCGCCAATACGGGCGGTTTCTCGAAGGAGGAGCTCGCCCGCATCGAAAAACGCGCCATGGAACTCGGCGCCGTCAAGCACGCCACGCTCGACATCGAGCAGGAGTACTACGAAAAGAGTATCCGATACATGGTCTTCGGCAATATCCTCCGCAACGGAACCTACCCCATCTCGGTGAGCTCGGAGCGTATCTTCCAGGCCATCGCCATCATCGAATACGCCAAGCAGATCGGCGCCGATGCCGTGGCCCACGGTTCGACGGGCGCCGGCAACGACCAGGTGCGCTTCGACCTGACGTTCCAGATCCTCGCTCCCGGCATCGAGATCATCACCCCGACACGTGACATGACCCTCACGCGCGAATACGAGATCGACTACCTGCGCAAGCACGGCATCACGGCCGACTACAAGAAGATGGAGTACTCGATCAACAAGGGGTTGTGGGGCACCTCGATCGGCGGCAAGGAGACCCTCCATTCGGAGCAGACCCTGCCCGAAGAGGCCTACCCGAGCCAGATCACGGCCCAGGGTGAGGAGCATCTGAAACTCTCGTTCGAAAAGGGCGAACTCTCGGCCGTCAACGGCAAACCCTACGCCGACAAGGTCGAGGCCATCCGCGCCGTGGAGGCCATCGGTTCGAAGTTCGGCATCGGCCGCGACATGCACATCGGCGACACGATCATCGGCATCAAGGGCCGTGTGGGCTTTGAGGCCGCCGCGCCGATGCTCATCATCGCCGCCCACAAGATGCTCGAAAAGCACACGCTCACCAAGTGGCAGATCTACTGGAAGGATCAGGTGGCCACGTGGTACGGCATGTTCCTCCACGAGGCGCAGTATCTCGAACCCGTCATGCGCGACATCGAGGCGATGCTCGTCTCCTCGCAGCGCAACGTCACGGGTACCGTCGAGCTGATCCTCCGCCCGCGGAACTACACGCTCGTGGGCGTCGATTCGACCTACGATCTGATGAAGACCGACTTCGGCGAGTACGGCGAGGTCAACAAGGCCTGGACGGCCGACGACGTGAAGGGTTTCACGAAGGTCCTCGGCAATCCGATCAAGATCTACTACAACGTCCAGAAACGCAACGAAAAGACCGAAAAATGATCCGCGTCGGTATCATCGGAGGCGCCGGCTACACGGCCGGTGAGCTGATCCGTCTGCTGATCAACCACCCGCAGGCGGAGATCCGCTTCGTCCACAGTTCGTCCAACGCCGGGAACCTCCTCACGGAGGTCCACGGCGGGCTGGAGGGCGAGACCCGCATGCGCTTCTGCGCGGAGTACGACCTGAGGGAGGTCGACGTCGTCTTCCTCTGCTCGGCTCACGGTCAGAGCCGCACGTGGCTCGCGGAGCAGAAGCTCCCCGAGGAGCTGCGGCTGATCGACCTGGCGCAGGACTTCCGCGACGAATCGCAAGGATTCGTCTACGGATTGCCGGAGATGAACCGCGAGCGGATCCGTCAGGCCCGCCGCGTCGCCAATCCGGGCTGTTTCGCCACGGCCATCCAACTGGCACTGCTGCCGCTGGCTGCCGCAGGTCTGCTCCGGGACGAGATCCACGTGACCGCCATTACGGGCTCGACCGGTGCCGGCGTGAAACCCTCGGCCACGACCCACTTCAGCTGGCGGGCCTCGAACCTCTCGGTCTACAAGGCCTTCACGCATCAACACCTGAAGGAGATCGGACGCAATCTGCAGCTACTGGAGCCCTCATTCAACAGCGAGATCAACTTCGTGCCGATGCGCGGCAACTTTACGCGCGGCATTCTGGCCAGCGTCTACACCTCCTGTCCGCTCGACGAGGCCGAAGCCCGGCAACTCTATGCCGA
This sequence comes from Alistipes sp. An54, assembly GCF_002159375.1. Taxonomy (NCBI): domain Bacteria; kingdom Pseudomonadati; phylum Bacteroidota; class Bacteroidia; order Bacteroidales; family Rikenellaceae; genus Alistipes; species Alistipes sp. An54. The sequence continues at coordinate 109,353 of NZ_NFIA01000008.1, read as the reverse complement.
CTGCTATGCCACGGCCGCCTTCACACACGCCGTAGAGCACGATGTCGACCTCAAACAGGTCGTCAACACCAACAAGGCCCTCGTGCAGGTGGCCAAGCACGGCTCGAAACTGCATGCCGTCTCGGTCGTCGACAACCTGCTGAAGGGTGCCTCGGGACAGGCCGTGCAGAACATGAACCTCATGTTCGGGCTCGACGAGCGCGAAGGATTGCGTCTGAAGGCCAGCGCCTTCTAACGAGGGAAGGGGGCACGAAGCCGGGAGCACAGGCCGAACGTCTGCGTGGGGATCCGGGGGATCCGAAGCGAGGCAACGGCCCGGGCGACACGGCCGGATGGCACAACAGGGTAACACGGCCGGGCGACACGGCCCCGGACGACACGGCCCCGGACGGCACGACCCCGGACAACACGGCCCCGGGCGGCACGGCCGCTCCCGAAAACGAAAACAACAGAACTTTCATCATGGAACTATTCAACGTATATTCACTCTATCCGATCGAGCCGGTGCGGGGCAAGGGGTGCTTCGTCTACGACGAGCAGGGTACCGAATACCTCGACCTCTACGGCGGTCATGCCGTCATCTCGATCGGCCACGCACAGCCCGACTACGTCAAGGCCGTCTCGGAGCAGGTCGGCCGGCTGGGCTTCTACTCCAACTCGGTGCAGAACTCGCTGCAGGTCGAACTCGCCCACCGGCTGGGCCGCGTCTCGGGATATGACGACTACCGGCTCTTCCTCTGCAACTCGGGCGCCGAGGCCAACGAAAACGCCCTGAAGCTCGCCTCGTTCCATACGGGCCGCAGCAAGGTGCTGGCCATCGAGCGGGCCTTCCACGGCCGCACGTCGGGCGCCGTAGCCGTGACGGACAACCCGGCCATCTCGTCGCCCTTCAACCGCACGCCCAACGTGGAGTTCACCCCGCTGAACGACCTCGAGACGGCCCGCGCGAAGCTCTCGACCCGGGAGTTCGCCGCCGTGATCGTCGAGGGCATCCAGGGCGTCTCGGGCATCCACTGCCCGACGGACGACTTCCTGCGCGGACTGCGCGAAGCGGCCTCCGAGACCGGCACGCAGCTCATTCTGGACGAAATCCAGTCGGGATACGGCCGCACGGGGCGCTTCTTCGCCCACCAGCAGGCCGGCATCCGCCCCGACCTGATCACCACGGCCAAGGGAATGGCCAACGGTTTCCCGATCGGAGGCGTGCTGATCGCCCCCCACTTCGAGGCGCGCCCCGGCATGCTGGGAACCACCTTCGGAGGCAACCATCTGGCCTGCGCGGCGGCCATCGCCGTACTGAAGGTGATCGAACGCGACGGTCTGGTCGAGAATGCCGCCCGGGTGGGGCAATACCTGCTCGACGAACTCCACGCCATGAAGGAGCTGAAGGAGGTCCGCGGACGCGGTCTGATGATCGGCATCGAGATCGACGGCTCGGGGTCGGAACTCCGCAAGCGGCTGCTCTTCGAGAAGCACATCTTCACGGGCGGAGCCGGCGCTTCGGTCGTGCGGCTGCTGCCGGCGCTGTGCCTCACGCGTGAGCTGGCCGACCGCTTCCTCGAGGCCTTCCGCGAGATGATGCAGAACCGATAACCGGCGAAAGGCCGGCAGGACGGGGCTCCGATTGACGACGAACCCCGCAACCCAACCGCTGAAGATCCGGAGTTCAGACCGCTACCCGGCCCGCCCGACGGTCGCACCGGGTTCCCGAAAACCCGCAACAAAAATGAGTCGGGAGAAGCTCGACACTCCTCCCGCCGCCGATTCCCGGCTGAAGGAGACCGGCGTTACAGGAAAAGCAATCGATGAGATGAAAAAATTCACTTGTGTACAGGATATCGGCGATCTGAAACAAGCCCTCGCCGAGGCATTCGAAATCAAACGAAACCGCTTCCAGTTCACCGGACTGGGCCGCAACCGCACGCTGCTGATGCTCTTCTTCAACTCGAGCCTCCGCACGCGCCTCTCGACCCAGAAGGCCGCCATGAATCTGGGCATGAACGTCATGGTCCTCGACGTCAACCAGGGAGCCTGGAAACTCGAAACCGAACGCGGCGTGGTGATGGACGGCGACAAGGCCGAACACCTGCTCGAAGCCATTCCGGTCATGGGCTCCTACTGTGACGTGATCGGCGTGAGGTCGTTCGCCCGCTTCCAGAACAAGGCCGAGGATTACGAGGAGCATGTCCTGGAGCAGTTTATCCGCTACTCGGGCCGCCCGGTCTTCTCGATGGAGGCCGCCACACGCCACCCGCTGCAGAGCTTCGCCGATCTGATCACCATCGAGGAGTACAAGCAGACCGAACGCCCGAAGGTCGTCATGACCTGGGCTCCCCACCCCAACGCTCTGCCGCAAGCCGTGCCCAACTCCTTCGCCGAGTGGATGAACGCCGCCGGTTACGACTTCGTCATCACCCACCCCGAAGGCTATGAACTCGATCCGAAATTCGTCGGCTCGGCCCGCGTCGAGTATGACCAGCGCAAGGCCCTCGAGGGTGCCGACTTCGTCTACGCCAAGAACTGGGCCGCCTATGCCGACCCGAACTACGGCAAGGTCCTCTCGCGCGACCGCTCGTGGACGGTCGACTCGGAGAAGATGGCCCTGACGAACAACGCCTACTTCATGCACTGCCTGCCCGTGCGGCGCAACATGATCGTCACGGACGAAGTGATCGAATCGCCGCGCTCGCTGGTGATCCCCGAGGCCGCCAACCGCGAAATCTCGGCCCAGGTGGTGCTGAAACGTCTGCTGGAGGGGCTGCAATGAAATCGATCACGGTCATGAAGATCGGGGGCAACGTCATCGACAACCCCGAAGCATTGAAGCGTTTTCTCCGCGAGTTCGCCGCCGTCGAAGGGGCCAAGATGCTGGTCCACGGCGGCGGGAAACTGGCCACGCGTCTTGCCGAACGCCTCGAACTGAAGGTGCAGATGGTCGACGGACGCCGCATTACGGACAAGGGCACGCTCGACGTGGTGACGATGGTCTATGCCGGGTTGATCAACAAACAGATCGTCGCCGGGCTGCAGGCCGTCGGATGCAACGCCATCGGGTTGTCCGGAGCCGACGGAAACGTCGTGACGGCCCGCCGCCGCAACCCCGAACCGATCGACTACGGCTTCGTAGGCGACATCGAACGGGTCGACTCCGAACTGCTCGGACGACTGCTGGATGGGGGGCTGGTGCCCGTCTTCTCGGCCATCATGCACGACGGGCACGGCACGCTGCTCAACTGCAACGCCGACAGCGTCGCTTCGGCCGTGGCTCTCGGTGCCGCACGCCTGGCACCGGTCGATCTGGTCTACTGCTTCGAGAAGGCCGGCGTGCTGCGCGATCCGGAGGACGAACGTTCGGTCATTCCCGAAATCACGGCCGAAAGTTTCGCGGCACTCAAGGCCGACGGGACGATCAGCAAGGGGATGATCCCCAAGGTGGAGAATGCCCTGAAGGCCGTCAGCCAGGGGGTGCGCAGCGTCACGATCCGCAGCTCGACCCACCTCGCGAACGGCATCGGAACCGTCATCCGCTAAACTTTGGGTCCCGTCCCTGTAAGTCCCGACAAATCTCAAAAACAGCATGAAGCCGAAAACCAAGGAAGCCGTCGAACTGCTGCAGGCGTTGATCGCAACGCCCTCCACGTCGCGTGACGAGGCCCGCACGGGCGATCTGCTCTTCGCCTTTCTGGCGGACCACGGAGCCGCCCCCGAACGACTCTACAACAACGTCTGGGCCCGCGCCGAGGGGTTCGACCCCCGACGCCCCACGCTGCTGCTGAACTCGCACCACGACACGGTGCGACCGGCCGCCTCCTACACGCGCGATCCCTATGCGCCGACCCTTGAAGAGGAGCGGCTCTACGGGCTGGGAAGCAACGACGCCGGAGCCTCGGTCGTCTCGCTGGCCGAGACCTTCCTCACGTTCCGTACGCGCCGGCTGCCCTTCAACCTCGTTGTGGCTCTCTCGGCCGAGGAGGAGTGCATGGGCGAACACGGCATGCGGGCCCTGCTGCCGGCCCTCGGACCGATCGACATGGCGCTGGTCGGCGAACCCACCGGCATGCAGGCCGCCACGGGTGAACGCGGGCTGGTCGTCCTGGACTGCACGGCCCACGGCCGCAGCGGACATGCCGCCCGCGGCGAAGGAATCAATGCCCTCTATATTGCGATGGACGACATCGCCCGGCTGCGCACGTTCCGTTTCGAGCGCGAATCGCAGCTGCTCGGCCCCGTCGGCATCGCCGTGACGCAGATCGGGGCCGGCACGCAGCACAACGTCGTTCCGGACACGTGCCGCTTCGTCGTCGACGTGCGTACGACCGACACCTACTCGAACGAGGAGGTCGTCGAACAGCTCCGCGCCGCGCTGCACTCCGACGTCGTACCGCGCTCGACGCGCATCCGCGCCGCCGCCGTGGGCGACGACCATCCGCTGGTCCGCGCCGCACGGGCCGTCGGACGGCAGACCTTCGTCTCGCCCACAACCTCCGACCGCACGCTGATGCCCTTCCCGTCGCTCAAGATGGGACCCGGCGAGTCGGCCCGATCCCACTCGGCCGACGAATTCGTCCTCGTCGCGGAGATCGACGAGGCCATCACCATCTACGAACAATACATCGAACAATTAGCCAAACTGTACGCATGAGCAGCACCAAACTTTGGGACAAGGGTTTCGAACCCGACAAGATGATCGAAGAGTACACCGTCGGCAACGACCGCGAACTGGACCTCCAGCTGGCCCGTTACGACGTACAGGGGTCACTGGCCCACATCGCCATGCTCGAAAAGATCGGGCTCCTCACGGCCGACGAGCTCCGCACGCTGACGGCCGGTCTGCAGGAGATCGCCGCCGAGATCGAGGCCGGACGCTTCGCCATCGAACCCGACACGGAGGATGTCCACTCGCAGGTCGAGCTGATGCTGACCCGCCGGCTGGGCGACGTCGGCAAGAAGATCCACTCGGGGCGTTCGCGCAACGACCAGGTGCTGGTCGATCTGAAGCTCTTCCTGCGCGACGAACTGCGCCAGATCGCCGACGCCGTGCGCACGGTCTTCGACCGCCTGCAGGAGCAGAGCGAGCGTTACCGCGACGTGCTGATGCCCGGATACACCCATCTGCAGATCGCCATGCCCTCGTCGTTCGGATTGTGGTTCGGCGCCTATGCCGAGACGCTCGTCGACGACATGAGGCTGCTCACGGCCGCCTGGCACATCGCCAACCAGAATCCGCTCGGTTCGGCCGCCGGATACGGTTCGTCATTCCCCCTCGACCGCACGATGACCACCCGTCTGCTCCACTTCGAGACGCTCCACTACAACGTCGTCGCCGCCCAGATGAGCCGCGGAAAGAGCGAACGTGCCGCCGCTGCGGCCATCGCCGCCGTGGCCGCCACCATCGGACGGCTGGCCATGGATGCCTGCCTCTTCATGAGTCAGAACTTCGGATTCATCTCGCTGCCCGACGAGTTGACGACCGGTTCGAGCATCATGCCCCACAAGAAGAATCCCGACGTCTTCGAGATCATGCGCGGCCGCTGCAACCGCCTGCAGTCGCTGCCCAACGAGATCGCCCTGCTGACCACCAATCTCCCGGTCGGCTACCACCGCGATCTGCAACTGATGAAGGACATTCTCTTCCCGGCCATCGGGGAGATCAAGCGCACGCTCCGGATGTGCGACTTCATGCTGGCCCACGTGCGGGTCAACGACCACATCCTCGACGACAGCCGCTACGACTACCTCTTCACGGTGGAGGATGTCAACCGGCTGGTGCTGCAGGGCGTGCCCTTCCGTGAAGCCTACCGCCAGGTGGGCATGGCCGTCCAGCGCGGCGAGTACCGTCCCACGCGCGAGGTACACCACACCCACGAGGGGAGCATCGGAAATCTCTGCACCGCAGAAATCCGCCGCAAGATGGAGGCCGTCATGCGCGAATTCGAGACTCCGGGATTGCAGGAGGAGTTGTAATGAGGGGGCCGGGGGGGGGTAGAGCCCTGTGCCGTGTTGTGCGAGTTGATGGGTCCTGACGGCACAAGGGCCCGGCGTCCCGAAATCGAGGCTTTCGGACGTCGGCACCGCTGTCCCGTCGTCCCGGTCGACGGCTCCATCCGCTGTCGCAGCGCAAAAAACGAAAAATAAAAAAGGGCGAATCGACCGTTCCTGCACCGCGGAGACTAATCGCAAAGAAAGCCCTCATGCAAGCCCTTTCCGAAACGCGGAAATCTGTACCGGCAGGCAAAAGAGTCACAAGACAGCACGGCATATCCAAATTATTTTACCTATCTTTGCAAACAGGGTTTCCCTCAGAAGAAAGACTCGAAAATGAATTAGAGACATATAGACATATCGTTTACAAGGCGTCAGCTTTCATTCCTGTTCTTGAAACTTCGACACTTTCAGAGCAGCCAGGAGTAAAGCGGGGACGCCCACGGGAACGTGGGCTTTACTCGTTTATTTGGTTGCAAGGTAGTCGAAGACCTCAAGAACAGATAAAAGTACTGTCCCACGTCTTTTTTTATCGTATTCGGTCCTGCGGGGGCAGGCGGGACAACCTAACAACTAATCCGACATGAAGAAACTGCTGTTTTTGGGATGGCTCCTCGCCGCGGCACTGACCGCCTGCGACAAGGACAACGGACAAGACGGGGCCGGGCCCTGCCCCGTCACCGACATCGAACTCCCGCAATCGAGCGCACAGGCTCCCATCGAACCCGGAAGCACGGTCGAAATCCGGGGATACGGATTCGAGGCCGATTGCGAAATCTGGCTCTTCGAAGAGACCCGGACCGCAGCATCCGCAGGGGTGCAGGCCGAGATCCTCGAAGTTTCCGCCTCCGCCCTCCGCTTCACGGCTCCCGACCTCTGCGGGCCCCAAAGCATCGAACTCCGGCAGGACGGCGGGGCCTGGAATATCGGCACGCTGGTCTTTCCCGAAGAGGAGGAACAGCCGGCCGAGATACTTCCCCGACGAATCTCCCACATCAAGGTCACCTACCCGGACGACCTCTCCTTCGTCCAGCAATTCGCATACGACGAACAGGGCCGCATCACGTCCATCACGGAGATGGACCAGCAATACGCCTATTCCGGAACCACGGCCCAGGATGAAGTGACCGAAATCTCCTACGAGAACGACCGCATCGTCATCACCGAACCCTCCGGCGCACAGTCGATCCTCACGCTGGCCGACGGCCGGGCCACAACCATCACCGGCGTCGCGGCCAACAACCACTACCCCGACGACTACACCTTCACCTACGACGCAAACGGGTACATCGCAACCAGCACCTGGATCGAGAATCCCGAAAAGACCTACTCCGCAAAGAGCATCTATACCGTCGTGAACGGATGTATGACGCAGGTCCGGGAGGCCGAAGATTCCGAGGAGTGGTATGGCGGGAATGCCTCCTACACGAACAACCCCGAACGTCCGAACAACCTCAACATCGACCTCTACGGAATCAGCGACTTCATCACCTCGACCGATCTTGACCGGATCTATCTGGTCGGAGCCGGAGGGAACCGGCTGAAAAAGCTCCCGTCCACGGTCGATTACGGGGAGAACGGAATCGACACCTATCGCTATACAATGGAGGGCGAATACATCTCGAAGATCGAAATCGACGAGGACGGCGAACCCCTCACGATTCTGGAAATCTTCTACGCGGACTGAAATCCCGAACCCGACACAAAAAGGGCCCCGAACTTTCGGAGCCCTTTCTTTGCGTAATATCGCGCGGGGTGCGGACTACTTGATGCGCTCGTAGTATTCGCGCGTACGGGTGTCGACGCGGATCTTGTCGCCCGTGTTGATGAACAACGGCACGCGGATCGTGGCACCCGTGTTCACCGTCGCCGGCTTGAGCGAGTTCGTCGACGCCGTATCGCCCTTCACTCCCGGCTCCGTATAGGTCACCTCCATGTCGACGATCGGCGGGAGCTCGGCCGAAAGAACCGTCTCCTTCTCCGTGTGGAACATCACCTCGACGATCTGGCCGTCGGCCATCAGGTCGTAGTTGTTGATCAGGTTCTTGTCGATGATGATCTCCTCGAAGGTCTCCGTGTGCATGAAGTGCATGCCCAGGTCATCCTCGTAGGTAAACTGGTACGGACGACGCTCGACACGCACCGGCTCGATGCGGGCGCCGGCCGAGAAGGTGTTGTCCAGCACACGGCCGTTCTCCAGGTTCTTGAGTTTCGTACGTACGAAAGCCGGGCCCTTGCCGGGTTTCACATGCTGGAAATCGACAATCTGGAACGTCTTGCCGTCCAGCTCGATGCACATGCCGATCTTGATATCTGCGGTTGTTGCCATAGGTATTGTATTTTGTATTTTTTAAGTGTTTTCGCGTCGATGGATCTTGCGGCCCCAAAGGTACACAAAATATCCCGAAATTCCTAATCCCGGCCGGACAGGCCTCCGCGGAGGCAGAATCGCCGACCCGACAGCCCGCATCCGCCCCTCATGCCGCTCGGCTACAACTCGATCGCCTTGCAGCGAAGACCCAGCTGGCGGATCTTCTCCAGCGTCCGCGGAAGAGCGTAGCGCATGTTGCGGAAGGCCTTCTCGCTGTCGTGGAAGACGACGATCGCACCGGGGGCCAGATACTTCGTCACGTTCTTCAGACACGTGCGCGGCGAGAGCTGCCGGTTGTAGTCGCGCGAGATGATGTCCCACATCACCAGCTTGTAGCGCTGTCCCAGCAGGCGCGCCTGCGCCGGCGTGATCTGCGCGTAGGGCGGGCGGAAGAGCTCCGTATGCAGCAGATCGTTGGCAAAGTCGACATCCTCCGTATAGCGCTCGAGGCTCATGCCCCACCCCTTCTGATGCGAATAGGTATGATTGCCGATCTTGTGCCCGGCATCCAGAATCCGCTGGTAAAGGTCGGGGTACATCTCCACGTTCTTGCCCAGCACGAAGAAGGTCGCCTTGGCATCGTACTTCTCCAGCGTCGAGAGAATCCACTCGGTGATGCCCGGCGTGGGGCCGTCGTCGAAGGTCAGAAAGACCCCGTCCGGGTCGTTGATCTCCCAGATCAGGTCCGGCATCAGACGCCGGATGATTTTTGGCGGTTTCAAGCGCATACGTCCGCAAAAATAATCATTTTCCGTGCCTTTTGGAAAAATAGTTGTATATTTGTGGATGTTCAGTTCATTGCAATCGATTATGAAACGCTTTTTTCAGGGAATGGGGATCGTCATGATCCTGTTGACGATGGTGGGATGCGACGCCTTCAAGACGTTGAGCAAGAAAAAGGCTGCCCAGGGCCGCCCCTACGAACTCATCGTCGTATGCCCTCAGATGGAGTGGAACGGAGAGCTCGGCGACTCGCTGAGAGCCATCTTCACCGCACCGGTACCCTACCTGAACCAGGACGAACCCCTGTTCGACGTGCTGCGCGTCACCGAACGCGGTTTCAAGGACATGATTGCCGACCACCGCAACATCCTCAAGGTGGTCGTCGACCCTGCGCTCCAGGAGGCCTCGGCCGCCGTGGAGTATGACGTCACCTCCGAACCCCAGATCGTCATCACGCTCCAGGGCCCCGATGACAACGCCGTGGTCGGATACCTCTCCAAAAACCGCAACAACCTGCTACACGTCCTCGAACAGGCCGAACGCGACCGGGACGTCAACTCCTATACCTCGTTCAACAACCCCGGCATCGAAGCCGCCGTCCGCAAACTCTTCGGCATGGAGATCCGCGTCCCGAAGGGCTACGTGCTGGCCAAGCAGACCGACGACTTCCTCTGGGCCCGTTACGAATACCCCACCGCCAGCCAGGGCTTCTTCATCTACGCCTACCCCTACGAAGGTCCCGAATCGCTCACGCCCGAGGCGCTCGTCAAGGCCCGCAACGAATTTGCGGCGCTGATCCCCGGACCCTCCGACGGCTCCTACATGACCACTTCGGACGCCTTCGCCCCGGATTTCCGCATGTTCCGGCTCGAGGGTCGGCTCTGGTGTGAAATGCGAGGCTTTTGGGATGTCTACGGCGACTTCATGGGCGGTCCGTTCGTCAGCTACACCACCGTCGACACCAAGACCAACCGCGTCATCACCCTCGACGGCTACGTCTACGCGCCGGATCTGAACAAACCCCGCAAGCGCAACTACATCCGCGGCATCGAGCACCTGCTCTACACGATCCAGTTCCCCGACGCCGCCACGCAGAAATAAAACGCTGTGACGCAGGCCGGAAGGCCCTTGCCGGAAACCCCGGATGAACCGCTCCGACGCCCCAGACCGGAGCTGCGGAACACGGCGCAAACCGACGAACAACGAAGAGATCCGGCAAACGGTCCGGCCGGATATGCAACATACGTCAGACGGAACGTACGTAGGATGGAAAGTACATGCCGCAGATCCTGACATACCTCTTCATCGCGCTCTATTCGGTCACGATCCTCAGCATCATTCTGGTCATCATCACCGACAACCGGAACCCGCTGAAGACCCTGCCGTGGGTCATCGTGCTCCTCTTCGCACCCGTAGTCGGTCTGGTCTTCTACTTCTTCTTCGGGCAGAACCTCTCCAAACAGCGCATCATCTCCCGCCGGACCCGCAAACGCATCTCCATGCGGCTGGTCGAGGCCCAGGATCCCTCGCGGCCCGAGATTCCCGAACACTGGCAGCCCCTCGCCCGCCTGCTCAAGAGCACCATTCACGCCGTGCCGCTCTACGGAAGCCGCATCACCCCCTACACCGACGGTGCCTCCAAAATGGAGGCCCTGCTCGATGAAATAGCCCGCGCACGCCACCATATCCACCTCCAGTACTACATCCTCTGCAACGATCGGACCGGAAACCGGCTGTGCGACGCCCTGCGCGCCAAGGCCCGCGAAGGGGTTCAGGTCCGCATCCTCTACGACGACGTCGGCAGCAGCAGCGTCAAGAAATCCTTCTTCGCGTCGCTCCGCCGCGACGGAATCGAGGTTCGCGCCTTCCTCCACGTCCGCTTCCCGCGCTTCACCAGCAAGATCAACTACCGCAACCACCGCAAAATCGCCGTCATCGACGGCCGCGTGGGATTCATCGGCGGCATGAACATCGCCGACCGATACGTCTACGGCACCGACTGGGGCATCTGGCGCGACACCCACTTCCGCATCGAGGGAAACGGCGTGGCCGGACTCCAGGCCTCGTTCCTGAGCGACTGGTCGGCCACCACCAAACAGCGCATCACCGGGGCCGAGTACTACCCGCCGACCCGGCACTTCACCCGCGACGTGCTGCAGATCGTCCCCAGCGGTCCCTTCGGCAAGTGGCGCACGCTGCTCCAGGCCGACAGTTACGCCGTCGCCCGGGCCTGCCGCCGCATCTGGATCCAGACCCCCTACTACCTCCCCTCCGAGGTGCTGAACTCCGCCCTGCAGACCGCCGCACTGGCCGGAATCGACGTACGGCTGATGCTCCCGGCACGCTCCGATTCGCGCGTGGTCGACCTCGCCTCGCACTCCTATCTGGACGACATGATGAAGGCCGGAGTGAAGATTCTCTTCTACACCCCGGGATTTCTCCATTCCAAACTCCTGATTGTCGACGACGACCTGACGGTGATCGGCTCCGCGAACATGGATTTCCGCAGTTTCGAGCACAACTTCGAGGTCAACGCCTTCCTTTACGACGCCGAATTCACGGCCCGCATGGCCGCCATCTTCGACCACGACGCCTCGAACTCCCATCCGCTGACTCCGGCCGAATGGTTCAACCGCCCGCGGCCGCGGCGGTGGGCCGAATCGCTCATGCGCCTCTTCTCGCCGCTGCTCTGAGGCCGCGGATACGGAACGTTGCTTCCGAACTCTGACGCCCCCGGAACGACAGAAGCCGCCCTCGGGGAGCGGCTCGACAAACCGGAATCACGCGACAGGGCCCTACCGGCCGGGGGGGGGTCAGAGCTCCACAATGCCGTTGCGGATGGCGTAGACCACCAGCGAGGCCGTATTCTTGCAGCCGGTCTTTTCGAGGATATTGGCCCGGTGCTTGTCCACCGTGCGCTTCGAGATGAAGAGGGCATCAGCGATCTCCTGGTTCGAAAGCCCCTGGCATACGGCCACCAGAATCTCCCGCTCACGTGCCGAAAGCTGTTCATCCGGCGCGTCGTCGCGGGTGCGCATCCGCCCCGTCAGCGACGAAAGCAGCTGCGGCGAGAAGTAGCTCCCGCCGGCCATCACCGCATCCATTGCCTCCAGCACGTCGCCGATGTCGGAATCCTTCAGCAGGAAGCCCTTCGCCCCGGCCTCCACCATGCGCGAATAGTAGCTCTCCTCGCCGAACATCGACAGCGTGATGATACGCAGTTCGGGATGGCGCGCCAGGGCCCGTTCGGTGGTCTGCGCCCCGTCCAGCCCCGGCATCGCAAAGTCCATGAAGACGATATCCGCCTCCACACGGTCGATCATCGCCAGAAACTCCTCGCCGCTGGCGGCTTCGCCCACGACGTGGCACCCGGCGCAATGCTCCAACAGCCCCCGCAGTCCGTTGCGGAAGAGCGAATGGTCGTCTACGAGGATGATGCGGCGGTCCATGTCAGCGGCGGCGTTTGCGTTTGCGCGGTGCGGGAGCCGGCTCCTGTTGCGTATTCACCCGGATGGCGGCCCGCATCCCCTTACCCTTCGACGAGGTGATGTCGAACGTCCCGCCCAGCGAGTTGATCCGCGAGGCAATGTTCGAAAGCCCCATGCCGCAGTCCATCATCGCCTGCGGATTGAATCCCCGGCCATTGTCCGAATAGTCGAGCGCCAGCTCCGGTCCGTTCTGCGACAACGACAGGTTCACCTCCGTGCAGGCGGCATGTTTGAGCGAGTTGTTGATCAGCTCGCAGATCACCCGGTAGAGGATCACCTCGATGTCCGTATCATAACGCTCGCTGCGCAGGTTGGTCGTGAAGCGGATCTTCACGTTGTGCATCGCCGCGCTCTTGTCGATAAAGTTCTGCACGCCGCGCGCCAGTCCGAAATCGTTCAGCACGTGGGGCGAGAGGTTGTTCGAGATCTCGCGCAGCGAACGGATCGCCTCGTCGATCACATAGGTCGTATTGGCGATGATCTCGCGCTGTTCGGGGCTCTGCTCACCGCGCGAAAGGGCCGACAGCGACATCTTGGCCGACGACAACAGCGGCCCCAGTCCGTCGTGCAGCTCCTTCGAGAAGCGCGAACGAGCCTTCTCCTCGGTGCGCAATACGGCCGTGAGGATCCGTTTGTTGAGCAGCGACCGCTGGCGGTTCAGCCGCGCAATGTACTTGAAGAGCTTGTGGGCATACATCACCCCGATCGAAAGGCAGACCGAGATCACGATGCCCAGATAGGCGAACCACCACCGCGAGATCACCTCCACGCCCGACTCCACGAGCAGCTGGATCAGCCGTTCGACGGACAACAGCGAGAAGCCCACGATGAAGAGGATCCACACCGAATTGTACTTCGTGGTGTGGACCAGACGCAGTGCATAACCCGTGGCCACGCACTGGATGACGATCGAAATGACCAACAGAATCCGGATGAGCATAGGCGGTACTCTTTTTCTACTCCCTACAAAGATACGAAACGGCAGCCAATCGGCCGCACGATTCGGCCGTTATTTTCGGGATTCGGGCTCTCCGTCGCACGCCACGGGGAAAAAGCGCCGCAGATGCTTCAGCTGGCGGTAATCCGTCAGATCGGTATGTACGGGAACCACCGAGACGTATTTGTTGCGCAGGGCCCACTCGTCCGTATCCTCCGCCTCGGGCTCGCCGTCGACGAAGGCCCCCGTCAGCCAGAAATACTCCCGCCCGCGCGGATCCTCGTGGCGGTAGAACTCCTCGCGCCAGAAGCCCCGGTTCTGACGGCACAGCCGGATGCCGCGCAGCTCCTCGGGACGCCCGACGGGAACGTTCACGTTCAGGCACAGCGGCAGCAGGATCTCCCCGGCGAGCAGGTCGCCGATGATCTGCCGCCCGTAGAGCACCGCCCCGTCGAAATCGGCATCGGCGCCGTGGTCGTCGAGCGACAGCCCCACCGAGGGACATCCGTAGAAACTCCCCTCGATGGCTGCCCCCATCGTCCCCGAATAGAGAATATTGACCGCCGAATTCGAGCCGTGGTTGATGCCCGAGATCACCAGGTCGATCCGCTGCTCGCGCAGCAGGTAGTCGAAGGCCATCTTCACGCAGTCGACCGGCGTCCCCGAAAAGGAGTAGACCTCAAGCCCCTCCTCCTCGCGGATCTTGCGCAGGTAGAGCGGATTATACATCGTGATGGCCTGGCTCATGCCGCTCTGCGGCGTCTCGGGGGCCACGGCCACCACCCGGCCGAAATTCCGCGCCACCTCGATAGCTGCGGCAAAGCCTTTCGATGCGTAGCCGTCATCGTTGGTGACCAGGATCAATCGTTCGTTTTCCATCTTCTTCGTTTTTTCGGTCTTGCCGTCCGAAGCGTTGTCCCGCGCAGTCGGGCTGCGATTCGGGGATCGCAGCCTCCCGTCGGCAGGCCACGTCCGGGGCATCCTCGTCGAGACCTTAGCCGGCCCTCCTCACCGGGGAGGGGCAATGCCGGCATGGCATCTGCGGCGGACTCTTCGTCGGGTCCTGCCGGAGTTGGAGCGGCTCGGGAGGAGCTCTCCGGGGCGGACAGCGGAGACAAAGATACGAATAAATCGCTCTTTTTTCGCGCTTTCCTATGTCGTTTCGTTTTTTCTCCTTATCTTTGCGCTCCCGACAGGGCGTATATCGACCTCTTTCATTGGGCGGTAGAGCAACGCGGGGGGGGGTGAGCAACGGAAGGCTCACAGCCGGTGGAGGGCCGGAAAACGGACAATCCAACGGAGTGGACAAGCCTTCGCCGAACACCTCTCACACCGCAGGATTATCGGGAAAATTCCGGTATGGTAGCCAGACCGCAGCGGGAATGTCGAGTGCGAAACTTTAAAAAATTTGTTGCAACAATGAACAAGGACGCAATCATCAAGCTCGTCAACGAGCAGATGTGGCCCAAGACGGATGCTGACGTACCGTCGTTCAAGGCCGGTGACACGATCACCGTATCTTACCGAATCATCGAGGGTAACAAGGAGCGCCTGCAGAGCTTCCGCGGTGTCGTGATCCAGATCAAGGGTTCGGGCAAAACCAAGATGTTCACCATCCGCAAGGTTTCGAACGGCGTAGGCGTAGAGCGTATCTTCCCCCTCTACTCCCCTCACATCGACAAGATCGAAGTCAACAAGGTCGGTGTCGTACGTCGCGCCCGCATCTACTATCTCCGCGATCTGACCGGAAAGAAGGCCCGCATCAAGGAGAAGCGCATGACCCGCACGGAGAAATAGGCTTCGGCGGAAATCGCACGAAAAAATGTCTCACGGTTGTCCGTGAGACATTTTTTTTGCACCTCGAAACGGCATGGAGCACCCGTCAACACGCATCCGTCAACGCACACCCGTCTGTCCGCCGAGCCTTCCTCCTCTCAGCTCCCTCCCTCCTCAGCCCCCTCCCTCAAAAAAACGGGGCACTCCCCATCGAGAGCGCCCCGTTTTTCCGAATCCGGACTCCGCGGAACTACTCCACCGGAATATCCTTGTTCACGTTCTTCGAACCGATCAGTGCGTAGTAGAGCAGGAAGGCCAGGCTGACGATGATCACCCAGTAGCTCGACAGATAACCGGCGATGTCGGCCACGTAGCCCTGGATCAGCGGAAGGATACCGCCGCCGCAAACCATCATCATGAAGATACCCGAACCCATCGAGGTGTATTTGCCGAGGCCCTCGACCGCCAGGTTGAAGATGCCGCCCCACATCACCGACGTGCACAGTCCGCACAGCGTGAGGAACATCACGCCGATCGGCACCTCGATCATTGCGAAGCCCGTACCCGTGAAGACCGGCATGCGGCCCGCAACCGTCGTCGGGGCAAAAATGCCCAGCAGCACGAAGACGATGGCCAGCAGGCTCACGAATGTCAGCTGCACGCGGCTCGAGACCTTGCCGCCGATCATGCCGCCCAACAGCCGGCCGACCATCATCAGGAACCAGTAGGTGCCCACCAGCGATCCGGCTGCGGCGGCTGCCATGCCCATACCGCTCGTTGCGGCATCGGGAGCTGCCGTCAGGAAGAGGTTCATGAAGTTCGGAATACCCACCTCAATGCCGACATAGATGAAGATGGCTACCGTACCCAGCACGAAGTGACGGAACGACAAGGCGCTGTGCGTGTCCTTCTTCTCGGCCTTGGCCTCCTGAATGGCATACGGCTCGGGGATCTTCATGGCCAGCAGCACCACGAAGACCACGGCAAAGATACCCATGGCGATGAACAGAGCGGGAGCCGCATCGCTGATCGTCGCATTGGCGGCATTGCCCATCAGGTAACCCACCAGAATCGGCACGATCGTCGCCGAGATCGAGTTCAGCGAACCGCCGAACTGGATCAGCTGGTTGCCCTTCTTGCCGCCGCCGCCCAACGTGTTGAGCATCGGGTTGACCACCGTGTTGAGCATGCACATCGAGAAGCCCGAGATGAAGGCGCCGGCCAGATAGATGCCGAAGCTGCCCGCCTCACCCGAGAGGAACTGGATGCCCACGCCGATAAAGCCCACGGCAATGGCCACCAGTGCCGTCTTCTTGTAACCGATGCGCTTGAGCATCAGACCCGCCGGCAGACCCATGAAGGCATAGGCAATGAAGTTGGCGGCGTTACCCAGCTGCGACATCCAGTTCGCCACCGAGAACTGGTTCTTCACGATTACGCCCAACGGGTTCGTGAGGCCCGTCACGAACGAAATCATCGCAAACAGCGCGAACATCATGATGATGGGCAACGTGTAGTTTTTCTTTTGCGTTTGTTCCATATGGTTTTAGAAATGTTAGGTTAATTGAGTTCGAGTCATCGGTCCCGCTCCGCCACATAGGCGCAGAGGTTCACAAGCGCCGAACGATACTCCGAATCTTCGTAGTCCGAAAGCATCTCGACGGCCCGCGTGATATAGCCCTGCATCACCTCGCCGGCCTGACGGAGGCCCCCCTCCTGCTCCACCGTCGAGCGGAGGTACTCCACCGCGGCATCATCCTCGTGGCAATGGGCAAGCCGTTCGAGGAGCTCCGCACGCCGCTGCTCCGCGGCGTCCTCGAGTATGACCAGCAGCGGAAGCGTGATCTTGCCTTCACGCAGGTCGTTGCAGGCCGGTTTGCCGGTCTGGGCCGTCGGCGTATAGTCCAGGATGTCGTCCTGGATCTGGAAAGCCATGCCCAGCGCCTCGCCGAAACGGCGCATCGTCGTCACCTTGTCGCGGGTCGCCCCCACGGCCAGGGCGCCGGCCGAGGAGCTGATCCCCAGCAGACAGGCCGTCTTCTTGTAGATGATTTCGAGATAGGACTTGCGGGTCATCGTCCGGTTGGCAGCACATTCGTCCTGCAACACCTCTCCCTCACATAATGCAGCCATGGATCCGCAGATGTGCGTCACCAGGTCGAACTGCCCGCTCTGAAGCCCGATATTCATGTTCCGCGCCAGGATGTAGTCGCCCAGAATAACGGCCTTGTGCGACTGCCAGCGGGCATTCACCGAGGCCCGGCCCCGGCGCGTGTCGGATTCGTCGATCACGTCGTCGTGGATCAGCGACGCCACGTGGATCATCTCCACCAGCATGGCCGCCAGGCAGGCCCGACGCCCCGTCGAGGCCCCCTTGACCGAGGCATTCATCGCCGCGGAGAGCATCACCAGCGTCGGCCGGATCCCCTTTCCCCGCGCGGAAAGCGCATAGCGCAACATATCGGAGAGCAATTCGCCCTCGGCCGTGAACTGCCGTTCGACAAACTCTTCGAACGCGGCCAGTTCCGCCGTGACGGGCTTGCGGATGTTTTCAAGCGTAATCATACTCGCAAAGATAGTCATTTTTCCCAATCCTGACTCGGACTCTCGCGCTTTTTTCGTACCTTTGGCCGTTGATTAAGAGTCGATGAAATGAATTTCAACCGCAAGAACATCGTCGGGATGATCCCCGCGATCGCTGCCATCCTGATCTTTTTCGTGGCCGCGGCTCTCTACTGCGCCCCGCAGTTCCGCGGCGAGGTCCTCCCGCAGCACGACGTCATCCAATACGAAGGCATGGCCCGGGATATCTCCCGGATGAGGGCCCAGACCGGCGAGGACCCCCAGTGGACCGGAGGTATGTTCGGCGGAATGCCCGCCTATCTGATCAACGTCGCCTACCCCGCTCAGCTGGTCAAAAACCACGTCGGAAAGGTCGTCCGTTGGATCGACACCCCGGCGGCCTTCCTCTTCTTCGCCATGCTCTCGATGTGGCTCATGCTCCTGATCTGCGGCGTGAACCCCTGGGTCGGGGTCGTCCCGGCACTGGCCTACGGCTTCTCGACCTACTTCCTGCTGATCATCGGCGCCGGCCACATCACCAAGATGTGGGCGCTGGTCTACGCCCCGCTGATGATGGGCGGGGCGTGGGCAACCCTGCGCCGCAACGTCTGGGCCGGAATGGTCCTGACGGCGCTGGCCACCTCGCTCGAAATCGGCGCCAACCACCCGCAGATCACCTATTATTTCCTGGTGGCCATGGCCGCCCTCTGGATCAGCGAAGGCATCGTCGCGCTGCGGGAGAAGCACCTCAAACAATTCGCCGTACGCACGGCAGCCCTCGCCGCGGCCGGACTGCTGGCCCTGGGATCGAACTTCGCCCCGCTCTGGTACACCGCCCAGCACTCGAAGGAGACCATCCGCGGCGGCTCGGAGCTGGCCGCCGCAGACAACGGCGGCGCCACCTCGGAAAGCGACTCCCGCGGTCTGGACCTCGACTACGCCACGGCCTGGAGCTACGGCAAGGCCGAGAGCTTCAATCTGCTGATCCCCGACTTCATGGGCCGCGAATCGGCCGCGCCGCTCCCAGCCGACGGACAGACCGCCGCCGAACTGACCGACATCGGCCGGCAGCTGGGCGCCCCCTCGCTCGGAAGCTGGGCCGCCCAACTTCCCGCCTACTGGGGCGAACAGCCCTACACCGCCGGCCCGACCTATCTCGGGGCTGCGGCCATCTTCCTGGCCCTGCTCGGTGCCATCTGGACCAGCGGCCGAAACCGTTGGTGGATCCTGGCCGTCTCGCTGCTGATGCTGCTGCTGGCCTGGGGCCGCAACTGGATGGGATTCACCGAACTGGCCTTCCGATACCTGCCCGGATACAACAAGTTCCGCACCGTCTCGATGACGCTCGTCGTCATCCAGTGGGCCGTGCCGCTGCTCGGTGCCTTCGCCCTGATGCGCATCTGGCGCGAGGAGATCCCCCGCGAGCGCTTCTGGAAGGGATTGGCTTGGGCCGCCGGCGTCACCGGAGGTCTCTGCCTGCTCTTCGCCGTGGCCGGAGGCTCGCTCTTCGACTTCGGGCGCGCGGCCAGCGCCGAACAGATGGGCGAAACCTTCCGCCAGCTCTTCCAGGCCAACGGCCTCCAGAGCTACGTCGACCGCGGCATGGATGTCGAATGGGGCGACGCCGTGGCCCGCGGAATCGCAGCCGACCGGCAGGCCATGATGCAGGCCGACGCCTGGCGTTCGCTCCTCATGGTGCTCCTGGCCGCAGGCTGCATCGCCCTCTGGGGGCTGAAAAAGATGGGCCGCAACGTGCTGATCGCCGCACTGGCCTGTGTAATGCTGATCGACCTGGTGCCGGTCGACCGCCGCTTCCTCTCCTCGGAGGATTTCGTCTCGCCCCGCAGCACGCAGGTCTCCCCCTCGGCCGCCGACCGGGCCATCATGCAGGACAAGGATCCCGGATACCGCGTGCTGAACCTCACGGTCAGCCCCTTCAACGACGCCACGACCTCCTATTTCCACCGCTCGGTAGGCGGTTATCACGGCGCCAAACTGGCCCGCTATCAGGATCTGATCGACCGCTATCTGAACGATTTGAACCCCGCGGTGCTCGACATGCTGAACACCCGCTACGTGATCGTCCCCGGCGAGGACGGCCAGCCGCAGGCCCAGCGCCGCACGACAGCCTACGGTGCGGCGTGGTTCGTCGATTCGCTGGCCGGCGCCGCTTCGGCCCGGGAGGAAATCGACCTGTTAGGGCAGGTCAACCTCCGCACGACGGCCGTCGTAAACACCGCACAGGCCGAAGCGGTCGCCGCTCGGCAGATGCCCCTCGGACAGGACTCCACGGCCCGCATCAATCTGGCGGAGTACCGCCCCAACTACCTCCGTTACGAATATTCCACGCCCGAGGAGGCCGTCGCGGTCTTCTCCGAAATCTACTACGACAAGGGGTGGAAAGCCTATGTCGACGGTATCGAAAGCCCCGCCTTCCGCGCCGACTACGTGCTGCGCGCCATGCGCCTGCCGGCCGGGCAGCACACCGTCGAGTGGCGTTTCCGCGCCCCGGCCTGGAACACCGTCGAGGCCGTCACGGGCATCTGCTCGGCGTTGATCCTGCTCGGAACCCTGGCCGCCATCATCGTATTTGCCCTTCGCAAGAAAAAATCCGCACACCATGAAGGATGACAAAAGACTCAAACGCAAGGTTCGGAACTCCTACATCATCTCGACCCTCAGCATCACGCTCGTCCTCTTTCTGCTGGGATCGGTCGGCTATCTGATGGCCGCCGCCCTGCAGGTCGCAAGGACCCTTCAGGAGAGCGTCGCCGTGACGGTCGAACTCTCGAACGACCTCTCCGAGGAGCAGCGCGCCGAGATCGAAAAGCGGCTCGCGGCCGAGGATCTCATCGCCACGATCACCTTCTCGTCGAAGGAGGCGAAGGCCGAAGATACGGAGTTCCGCCGCATGTTCGGCGCCGAATTCGAGGAGGTGCTCGAGGAGAATCCGCTGCTCGACTCGTTCGAACTGACGCTCACCGCCGCATCGGCCGACCAGGCCCTGCTCGACGACCTGATCGGTGCCCTCGAACGCATCCCCGGCGTCGAGCGGGTCTCCTATCCCGCCCGGGTCGCCGAACGCCTCCACGCCACGGTGAGCAAGATCCGCCTCATCCTGATCCTCTTCGGCGGAGCGCTGCTCGTCGTCTCGCTCGTGCTGCTGAACAACACCATCCGGCTGGCCATCTTCTCGAAACGCTATCTGATCAACACGATGAAGCTGGTCGGCGCCACCAAGTGGTTCATCATGAAGCCCTTCCTCGGAAACAGCATCACGCAGGGGATCATCGCCGGCGTGGCCGCCTCGCTGCTCTTCGGCCTCGCGGTCTACGGCCTCAACGAGGCGGTGCCCGAACTGCTCACGCTGGCCGAAATGCGCCGGCTGGGTATCATCCTCGGCGCCATGATCCTCGGCGGCGTGCTCATCTCGGGACTCTTCACCTGGGTGGCCCTCAACAAATTCGTCAACATGAAGTCAAACAAGATATACCTTTATTAAATGAAAAAGAATCCCGCCAAAACGCCCGAGCAGCAGCCGGAAAACCCCCGCATGCCCCTCTCGCGTAAAAACTACATCCTGCTGGTCATCGGCCTTGCCATCATCCTCGTCGGATTCCTCCTGATGGCCGGAGGCGGCAGCGACTCCCCCGACGAGTTCAACTACGCCATGTTCTCCTGGCGGAGAATCACCCTCGCACCGATCCTCGTGATCGGCGGTTTCGCCTTCGAGATCTACGCCATCCTGAAACGCTTCAATTAACCCGTTCGCCTTCACACGATGGATACACTGCAAGCCATTCTGCTCGGCATCGTACAGGGAATCACCGAATTCCTCCCCGTCTCGAGCAGCGGTCACCTCCAGATCGCCAAGGAGCTGCTCGGCGTCCAGCTCGAAGAGAACCTCACCTTCGACGTCACACTCCATGCCGCAACCGTTCTGAGCACAATCGTCGTCCTGTGGAGCCAGGTCCGCCGACTCCTCACGGGGCTCTTCTCCCGCAGGTTCAACGACGAACAGGCCTACGTCCTCAAGATCCTCCTCTCGATGATCCCCATCGGCATCGTCGGGTTTCTGCTCAAGGACCGGCTCGACGCCCTGCTCAACGCCCCCTATATTCTGGTTGTCGTCGGCGCCATGCTCCTGCTGACAGCCGTCCTGCTCGCCTTCGCCTACTGGGCCAAACCCCGCCAGAAGGAGTCGATCTCCTACCGCGACGCCCTGATCATCGGTCTGGCGCAGGCCTGCGCCGCCATGCCCGGACTCTCGCGATCGGGGTCGACCATCGCCACCGGGCTGCTCCTGGGCAACAAAAAAGCGGCTGTCGCCCAGTTCTCGTTCCTCATGGTGCTGCTGCCGATCCTCGGCGAGACGTTCCTCGAGGCGGTCAAGGGAGAACTTACCGCCGGCGTCGGAACCGTGCCCCTCATGGCCGGATTCCTCGCCTCGTTCATCACCGGATGTCTGGCCTGCCGCTTCATGCTCGAGATCGTACAGCGCGGACGGCTCATCTGGTTCGCCGTATACTGCGCCGCTGCCGGACTGGTATCCATCATAAGCTATCTCTGCTGATGAAACAGACCCCCGATCTGCACGGCATCAACTTCGAGGAGGGCTACATCGCCGTACTGGACAAACCGCTGCGCTGGACCTCGACCGACGTGGTCCGCAAGATCAAGTTCTCGCTCCGCAAACTCGGCTACCGCCGCATCAAGGTCGGCCACGCCGGAACGCTCGACCCCCTGGCCACGGGCGTCCTGCTGGTCTGCATCGGCCGCGCCACCAAGATGGTCGACGCCCTGCAGGCCGAGGAGAAGGAGTACATCGCCGACGTCATGCTCGGCGCCACGACCCCCAGCTTCGACCTCGAACACGAAATCGACCACACCTATCCCTGGGAGCACATCACCCGCCAGGCCGTGGAGAAGGCGCTGGCCGACCTGACGGGCCAACGCCTCCAGACCCCGCCCGTCTACTCGGCCAAGAAGATCGACGGAACGCGCGCCTACGAACTGGCCCGCGCCGGCGAGGAGGTGGCCGTGCGGCAGGCGCTGATCACCATCTACGAGATGGAGCTGCTCGAGTGCGAGCTGCCGAAGATCCGCATCCGCGTCCGCTGCAGCAAGGGCACCTACATCCGCTCGCTGGCCCGCGAGATCGGTGAGGCACTGCAGAGCGGCGCCCACCTGACGGCCCTGCGCCGCACCCGAAGCGGCGGTTTTACCGTCGAAAACGCCTGGTCGCTGGACGAATTCCTTGAAAATCTGCAAAATCTTGAAACAAAATGACGTTTTTTACGTATAGAGAATAATCTGTCTTATTTTTCTGAACGTAAAAAAGCGTTTTTTGCTATGAAGTTATCGCAATACGGCTACGAGTTCTCCCCCGAGATGCTGGCCAAATATCCGGCCGAGAATCGCGACGAAGCCCGTCTGATGGTCATCAACCGCGCCAAGGGAACCATCGAGCACCGCATCTTCAAGGACATCATCGAATATTTCGAGGAGAAGGACCTCTTCGTCTTCAACGACACGAAGGTCTTCCCCGCCCGCCTCTACGGAAACAAGGAGAAGACCGGCGCCGAAATCGAAATCTTCCTGCTGCGCGAACTCAACCGCGACCTGCGCCTGTGGGACGTGCTGGTCGACCCCGCCCGCAAGATCCGCATCGGAAACAAACTCTACTTCGGCGACGACGACCTGCTCGTGGCCGAGGTCATCGACAACACCACCTCACGCGGCCGTACGCTGCGCTTCCTCTTCGACGGTTCGTACGAGGAGTTCAAGAAAACGCTCTTCTCGCTGGGCGAAACGCCGCTGCCCAAGTGGGTCCGCGAAAAGGTCGAACCCGAAGACGCCGAACGCTATCAGACCATCTTCGCCCGCCACGAAGGCGCCGTGGCCGCCCCGACGGCCGGCATGCACTTCTCCAAGCACCTGATGAAACGCATGGAGATCAAGGGCATCGACAGCGCATTCATCACCCTGCACGTCGGGCTGGGAAACTTCCGCACGGTCGACGTCGAGGACCTCTCCAAACACAAGATGGACTCCGAACAGTTCTTCGTCACCGAAGAGGCCGCCCAGGCCGTCAACTCGGCCAAACGCGCCGGACACAAGGTCGTCGCCATCGGCACGACCGTCATGCGCACGCTCGAAACCGCCGTCTCGACCAACGGCATGATCACCCCCATGGAGGGCTGGACCAACAAGTTCATCTTCGCCCCCTACGACTTCACCGTCGCCAACGCCATGGTCAGCAACTTCCACCTCCCCTACTCCACCCAACTGATGATGGTGGCCGCCTTCGGAGGGTACGAAACCGTCATGAACGCCTACAAGATCGCCCGCGAAGAGGGGTACCGCTTCGGCACTTACGGCGACGCCATGCTCATTCTTTAAAAAATTTTTCGTATCTTTGCAGGTATAAACCCCCGGAACCATGGCAAACAAGATTCTGTACGTATGTCAGGAAATCACCCCCTATCTCCCCGAAACGGAGGGGTCCCGGCTTTGCCGTGAACTGATACAGGCCATGCAGGAGCGAGGAAACGAAATCCGCACCTTCATGCCCCGTTACGGCTGTATCAACGAACGCAGGCATCAGCTGCACGAGGTCATCCGCCTCTCCGGCATGAACCTCATCATCGACGACAACGACCACCAGCTCATCATCAAGGTCGCCTCGATCCCCGCCGCCCGCGTACAGATCTACTTCATCGACAACGACGACTACTTTTCCAGAAAAGCCGTCCTGACGGATCCCGACGGCAACTTCTTCCCCGACAACGACGAACGTGCCATCTTCTTCGCCCGCGGCGTGCTGGAGACCGTCAAGAAGCTGCGCTGGACCCCGACCGTGGTCCACTGCCACGGCTGGTTCGCCGGCGTGGTCCCCGTCTATCTGAAGAAGGTCTTTGCCGACGACCCCCTCTTCCGAAACGTCAAGGTCGTCGTCTCCCTCTACGGAGACTCGTTCCCCGGGAATCTCGACCCGCAAATCAAGGAGAAGATCGCCGGTGAAGGGGTCAAAGACAAAAATCTCGACCTTCTCGACCTCCCTTCATACGAAAATCTCTGCCGCTTCGTTATGCATTATGCCGACGGGGTGGTCGCCGCATCGCAGGATCTCGACCCCAAGGTGTTGGAGTGGGCCCGCAACTCGGGAAAACCCCTGCTCGAATACCAAAGCCCCGACGCAGAGGACTTTTTCGATAATTACAACCGATTCTATGAAGCGATTCCATAACGCCCGCCGCTGTGCGCTCCGCTACTCCCTGATCGGACTGGCCGGAGCCCTCCTGCTCGGCAGTTGCACCCAGGTCGACGATACGCTCGGCGGCAACCTTATCCCCGACAACCAGCAGATGCGCGCCGGATTCGTGACCATCGACGGAACAACCAAAACCATCGACGGACTGAATCCCAGACGGTATGTCGAAACCCGGCTCTTCAAAACCGACTCGATCGTCGGTTCGAACCTCTCGTACGGCTATTTCGGCACCCAGATGAACGATTCGATCGGAACGCGGACCGCCGGATTCCTCTCCCAGATGGTCAGTTACTATGCCGTGCCGGAAGGCTACTTCGGCTATATGCCGATCTTCGACTCGGCCCAGATCCTGTTGAGCATCAAGAGCCTCGGACGCGACTCCCTGACCGAACAGCACTTTGCCGTCTACGAGATCCGCAACAACGACTACATTACCCAGCGCGAGCGGAGCGATACGGTCTTCTATCTGGGCTTCACCCCCGACAAGCAGACCGTCAACACCGACGAGGAGCCGCTCTTCCGCTTCACGCTCGGCGGCGAGGACAAGTCCCCCTCCACCACCTCGGCCGTCACCATGACCGCAACCCGACAGGGCGAAGCCTACATCAGACGACTCATGCTGCAGGAGGGCACCTACAAGGATAAATACTCGATCTACACGACCGACAGCCTCAAGTACTTCATCGAAGAGTTCCCCGGACTCTATATTGCCCCGGATCCCGCCTACCGGCTCGACAAGACGGGCAAGAGCAACGTCGGAACGATCTTTGCCACGCAGCTCGATGCCTCGGGACTCTCGATCTACGGACGTAACCGCGTCAAGGGGGATCCTGCCCTCATCCAGGATACGATCGGCATGGTCTTCTACTTTTATGACTCATACGCTTCGAACGGAAACGTCTCGGTCAACTCAATCCAGCATGACTATGCGCAGATCACAGTCCCGGAACTGAAGTTCGACGCCGCGACCAACGCCCAGGAGCCGGAATCCGGCGCCGAGGATACGCGCCAGCCCGTCACGCAGCTGCGCGTCGAGGGAATGGGCGGTGCCATTACCGAGATGACCTTCACCCCCGAATTCTTCGCCAAACTCGAGGAGGTCATCGCCCAGGAGAATGCCAAGGACGGCAAGAACTTCCGCACGCTGGCCTTCAGCCAGGCCCGCATGTCGATCTACTTCTCCGAAAGCAGCTACGACTGGGGCGATCTCGACCCGAATCCGTCGACGGACGGAGGCGCCTCGCCCCTGCTGTCGCTCATCGAGGAGATGAACGCCGCACCGAACCGGCTGGGCCTCTACACCAACTACAAATCGCTGTCGCCCGTCTCGGACTACGCCTACAGCTACGAGCAGAACTACAGCACGACGCTCGCCTACGGCGGATACATCAACCGCAGCCGCGGCTGCTACGTACTCAACATCACGGGCTATCTGCAGCAGCTGTGGAACAGTTACATCAAGGTCAAGGAGGCCGCCGGCGCCGTCTATCCCATGCTGCCGCAGGCCGATGCACAGGGCAGCATCCCGGCCGGAGATCTGGCCGCCTTCCAGACGGGTTACGAAGCCTGGGAGAAGGCCGTCGACTGGGACAAGGTGGCCAACCGCACGGTCTACATCGGGCCGGAAGCCTACAGCTTCTTCACCAACTCGTTCGGCGTGATGCAGGGAGCCTCGACCGCAGACAACGAACTCAACAGTCCGATCCGTTTCGATCTGGCCTACAACCTGATCAAGTAACCGTAGTGACAAACCCTTTGGCGGAACCTAAGTGCAAAACTTAGGTTTTCGCATTTACAAGCCATCAATATACCATTCATGCAGGAGAATCTAGTAATCGTCGAGTCCCCGGCCAAAGCCAAGACCATCGAGAAGTTCCTCGGGAAGGACTTCGTCGTCAAATCGAGCTTCGGACACATCCGCGATCTGGCGAAAAAGGACCTCGGCATCAATATCGAAGAGGGCTTCAAACCCATCTACGAAATCCCAGCCGACAAGAAAAAGGTCGTCGACGAACTCAACAAACTGGCCAAAAAGAAGACCGTCTGGCTCGCCTCCGATGAAGACCGCGAAGGAGAAGCCATCGCATGGCACCTCACCGAAGTGTTGGGGCTCCCCGTCGACCAGACCAAACGCATCGTCTTCCACGAAATTACCAAACGCGCCATCCTCGAGGCCATCGAAAAACCGCGTACGGTCAACATGAACCTGGTCAACGCCCAGCAGGCCCGCCGCATCCTCGACCGCCTGGTGGGTTTCGAACTCTCGCCTGTGCTGTGGAAAAAGGTGCGGCCGTCGCTCTCGGCCGGACGCGTGCAGTCGGTGGCCGTACGGCTGATCGTCGAGCGCGAACGCGAGATCATCGCCTTCCATTCGACCCCCTATTTCCGGGTCGTGGCGCAGTTCCACGCCGCAGAGAATCCCGACAAGACCCTCTTCAGAGCCGAACTCCCGACCCGCTTCGAGACGGCCGAGGAGGCCGAAGCGTTCCTGCGGTCGTGCATCGGCGCCACGTTCACCGTCGCCAGGTCGGAGGAGAAACCCGCCCAGCGCTACCCCGCCCCGCCGTTCACCACCTCGACGCTGCAGCAGGAGGCCGGCCGCAAACTGGGCATGTCGGTCTCGCGGACAATGGCCGTCGCACAGCGGCTCTACGAACAGGGATTGATCACCTACATGCGTACCGACTCGGTGAACCTCTCGCAGCAGGCGCTGGCCCAGTGCAAGGAGGAGGTCATCAAGCTCTACGGCGAGAAGTACTCGCGCTGGTATAACTACAAGACCAAGACCAAAGGGGCCCAGGAGGCGCACGAGGCCATCCGTCCGTCGTACATCGACCGCCAGTCGATCGAGGGCACGGCCGAGGAGAAGCGGCTCTACGACCTGATCTGGAAGCGCACGGTCGCCTCGCAGATGGTCTGCGCCGAGCTGGACCGCACGACGATCACCATCGACATGTCGGGATCGCAGCACCAGTTCGTGGCCCAGGGCGAAGTGATCCGTTTCGACGGTTTCCTGCGCCTCTATTCCGAGTCGACGGACGACGACCAGGCGGCCGAAAGCGGCGAAGGACGTCTGCCGAAACTCGCCACGGGCGACCGCCTCGAGGCCGCACAGATCACCGCGACGGAGCGCTTTACGTCGGCTCCGGCCCGCTACAACGAGGCCTCGCTGGTCAAACGCCTCGAGGAGCTCGGCATCGGGCGCCCGTCGACCTACGCCCCGACCATCACGACGATCATCAACCGCGGCTACGTCGTCAAGCAGAACCGCGACGGACAGAAACGCAGCTACACGCAGCTGACGCTCAAGGAGGGCAAGATCGCCGGCGAAACCCTCACGGAGAACTACGGCAAGGAGAAGAACCGCCTCTCGCCCACGGATATCGGCATGGTGGTCAACGACTACCTCGAGGAGCAGTTCGGACCGATCATCGACTACAACTTCACGGCCAACGTCGAGAAGGAGTTCGACCGCATCGCCGAAGGAGACATCACCTGGGAGAAGATGATCGGCGACTTCTACGGACCGTTCCACAAGATGGTCGACGCGGCCATCACCTCGCAGAACACCAAACCCCGCGAGGTCCGCATCCTGGGCACCGATCCCAAAACGGGCCACACGGTCAAGGCCCGCATCGGCCGCTACGGCCCGATGGTCGAGATCGAAGGGGCCGAGGGCGAGAAGAGCCGCTTCGCTTCGCTCAAGAAGGGGCAGCTCATCGAGTCGATCACCCTGGACGAGGCGCTGGAGCTCTTCGCCCTGCCGCGCGAGGTCGGCGAACTCGACGGCGAAAAACTGACGATCGGAATCGGCAAATACGGACCCTACGTCCGCTACGGCAACTCGTTCGCCTCGCTGCCCAAGGGCGACGACCCCTACACGCTGACCCACGAACGGGCCGTGGAGATCGTCCGCGAACATCAGGCTGCCGCAGCTGCCGCCCACACGCCGCTGCGCAGTTTCGAGGAGGATCCCGACATGCTCGTCAAGAACGGCCGCTACGGCGCCTACATCGCCTACAAGGGCAAGAACTACCGCATCCCCAAAGGGACGAAACCCGAGGAGCTGACCCTCGAGGAGTGCCTGAAGATCGTTGCGGCCTCGAAAAAATAGATCACACCAAAAACCTCAAGGATACGATGAAAAACCTGCTTACGACGGCTCTCGCACTCTGCCTCGCACTCGGAGCCGCAGCCCAGACACCCGATTCGACCCAAGGGTACCGCTTCACCGAAGGCAAGATCCTCCGCACGACGCCGGTCAAGGACCAGAGCCGCAGCGGCACCTGCTGGTGCTACTCGACGATGACGATGCTCGAGAGCGAGATCCTCCGCGCCGGAGGTCCCGAGATGCACCTCTCGGAGATGTGGATCGTCCGCCACTCATTCATGGACAAGGGCGAGAAATACGTCCGCCTGCACGGGAAGCTCAACTTCGCCGAAGGCGGCGCCTCGCACGATGTGACCGAGGGAATCAAACGCCACGGAATCGTCCCCTTCGAGGTCTATCCCGGATTGAACTACGGTACGGAGAAGCCCGACTTCCATGAGATTTCGGCCGTACTGAAGGCTTATCTCGATGCCGTCATCGAGGCTTCGGGCGAGAAGAAGCCCCTCTCCACGGCCTGGAAACGCGGTTTCAACGCCATTCTCGACGAATACTTCGGTCCCCTGCCCGAGCGTTTCACCTACCAGGGCAAGGAGTATACCCCGCAGACGTTTGCCGAATCGCTTCCGATCCGCATGGACGACTACGTCGATCTCTCCTCCTTCACGCACCACCCCTTCTACGAGCCCTTCATGATCGAGGTGCCCGACAACTGGATGTGGGCTTCGGTCTGGAACCTGCCGCTCGACGAGATGATGCAGACCATCGACCATGCCCTCGAAAACGGCTATACGGTAGCCTGGGGCACGGACGTCAGCGAAAAGGGATTCAGCCGTACGAAAGGCATCGGCATCATCCCCGAAGCCAGTCTCGAAGGGATGAGCGGCACGGAGGCCGAGAAATGGGGCAAACTCACAGACCGTGAGAAGGAGGCTGCCCTCTATAGCCTCGACAAGCCCGGCAAGGAGCGCACGATCGACCAGCAGATGCGCCAGGAGGCCTTCGACAACTACGAAACCACGGACGACCACGGCATGGTGATCGTCGGCACGGCCACGGATCAGATCGGGAACCGATACTACAAGGTCCAGAATTCGTGGAACGTCGTACCGCCCTACGACGGTTTCTGGTACTTCTCGCGTCCGTTCGTCGCCTACAAGACCACCTCGATCATGGTCAACCGCAACGCCGTCCCCAAGGAGATCCGCAAGAAACTCGGCTGGTAATACCCCCCCCCAACCGATCTTCCCAAAAGGGAAGCGCCCGACTCACTACGGAGTCGGGCGCTTCCCTTTTTATTGAAGTTTTAAATTTAAGTCGTTGTTAAAGGGAGATTTACATCTCACGATACTTGATGCTCTCTCCCAACATAATCAGAGCAGTACGTAACCACTCACCAAGCTTTGCCTTCATAGTAAATAATTTTAAATAATTATTAAAATATTTTATCATTAAAGCGACGGCAAAGGTAATGCGGCAGAAGCAAACTTGCAAATATTTTATTAAGATTTTTTACGAAATATATAAATTTTTTGAAGAATAACCAGAAGAACGGTCGAACACACAAGGGATACACCCGATCAACATACTGTATTACAATAGATTACACTACATCCGGAGAAGAAACGGGGGCGGTCCGACGTCCGGATAAAATTCCAAGAAGAGCCTCTCAACAAAAAGAGACCACCAGGAAACCGTCGGAACAGGCCGAGGAGAGCGTTACCGGCCTACCGGAACCAATACGCCCGACCAGCCGGCCGCCGGCCAGATCGGCCGCTTCGATATGGAGATCCTCGCGGAAATCGAGCCCGCTCCGACCGGCCAGTTTGTAGAGAGTCTCCTTGGCACACCACACATAGCCCGGCCACAACGGATCCGTTGACAGACAGCGCTCGGCCGACGTCATATAACGGTCGGCCACACGGGAGAAATCCCGGCCGGACGGTTCGATATCAATGGCACAAGGATGTTGGGAGAGGCAGACAGCCACCCGTCCGTCGCAGTGCGAGACCGAAACGAAGGCCTCCCCGTCGGGAAGAATCGGGGCTCCCAGGTCGTTATACGCAATCCGGACATCCCGTCCCAGCTCGCGTCTTACCAGGGTCCGCCAGGTGAGGTATTCGCTGCGGCGGCGTTCGTTGCGGAACGTGGCGGCACGGACCTGCTCCCCGGGAGTGGTCCATGCGGCCGTTTCGTCGGGTGTCATCGGCCGTTCGATGATCAGACGGGGTATCATGGAAGATCGACGCGGATTTTGTCGATCCGGTGCCCCTCCATCTCCTGAACCGTGAAGCGGATACCATGTGAGAGGAAGGTATCCCCCTTGCGCGGGAAGTCCCGCTTGAGTTCGAGCATCAGACCGGCCAGGGTATCGGCCTCGCCCTTCACGTCGGCGAAGGTATCCTCGTCGAGTTCGAGGATCCGCTCGAAGTCGCCCAGATGGGTCTTGCCCTCGAAGAGGTAGGTCTTGGCATCGAGACGCGTATAGAAGGTCTCTTCGTTGTCGCTTTCGTCCGAAATCTCCCCGACGATCTCCTCGATGATGTCTTCGAGCGAAACCAGCCCCAGCGTCGAACCGTACTCGTCAACCACAATGGCCATGTGCACCTTGTTCGTCTGGAAATCGGCCAGCAGATCGTTGATCTTCTTATGCTCGGGGACAAAGTAGGGTTTGCGCATCAGCTGCTGCCAGGCAAAATCCTTCCCGTTGTTGATATAGGGGAGCAGATCCTTCACGTAGAGGGTTCCGCGGATGTTGTCCATATCCTCCTCGTAGACCGGAATGCGCGAGAAGCCCGACTCGATGATCGTATGCTTCACATGGTCGTAGTCGTCCGTGATGTCGAGAGCCGTCATGTCGACGCGCGGCTTCATGATCTCCTGCACCTCGGTGTTGACAAAGTTGACGATGCCCGAGAGCATCTCGTGCTCCTCGGGGCTCGAACTCTGGGTCATGTCCACGGCGTCGGCCAGCTCGTCGAGCGAAATCTCGCTCTTGTGGGCGGCCTTCTCGCTGATGCGGCTGCTGGCATGGACCAGCAGGTAGGAGAGCGGGTAGAAGATCCACCGCAGGACCGACAGCGGACGGGCCACCATGAGGGCGAAACGCACGGGCATGGTCTGCGCCAGCACCTTCGGAAGAATCTCGCCGAACAACAGCAGCAGGAAGGTGACCAGCACCGTCTTGAAGAGGAATTCGAAACGCAGGAAGGTGAACAGCGAATCGATGATCCCTGCCGTGAGGATGACGATGCAGATATTGACCAGGTTGTTGACCACCAGAATCGTGGCCAGCAGCAGATCGACATCCGAGAGCATGCGCAGGACAGCCGCGGCCCGGGGGCTGCGACTCTTCTGAAACTGGCGGATATCGTTGTGCGAAAGCGAGAAGAACGAGGTTTCGGAGCCGGATACCAGCGCCGAAATACTCAACAAGAAGAGTGTCACCGCACACAGTACGACGACATGAGGCGTAAACCCGTGAAAGGCGATCCAGGAATAAGCGGCTTCTTCCAAGTTTTCCGGTTATTGGTTAATCAAACAGCGATCCGCCCTTCGGCTCTTCACGCTGCGTATTTTTTGCGGGGGTCTCCTCCTTGATCACCTCCTTGCGCCCGCCGGGCATCTGGACGATGAACTTCGAATTGCGCGTCTGGTAGGCCGGTTTGGCCAGCAACGCATCGATATCTCCATAACGGGAGGATTTCGCACCCAGCATCACCTGCTCGGGCTGACGAACAACCGGTTTGGGCGCCGCCGGCTTGATCGGCTCCAGCACCGGAGGTACGGAGGCCTGCTCGGGCTTCGGCGTCGTCTGTTCTGCCGTACGCTGCGCCGGGATAATGGGCTTCATGCCATGGGCCTCCTCGTCGCCGTCGAATCCCGTGGCGACCACCACCAGCTCGATGGCATTGCCCAGCTGCGGTTTCTCGCTCGTACCCCAGATGATGTTGGCATTGTGGATGACCCCCTGTTCGTCCTGCACGCTGGCATGCGACTGGATGTACTCCAGAATCTTGACCACCTCCTCGTACATCAGGCTGTCGGCATTCGACACCGAGATGTTCAGCAGGATATTCTTGGCTCCGGAGATCAGATTGTGGTCCAGCAGCGGCGAGCGCAGTGAAGCCTCGGCAACCGCCTCGGCACGATTGTCGCCCTCGGCCGTGGCAACGGCCATGTGGGCCCGGCCGCTGTCGCGCATCACCTTCGAGACATCGGCAAAGTCGACATTCACCAGATCGCTCTCCACGGTGATGATCTCGGCAATGCCCTTGGCCGCCGAGGCCAGAATGTCATCGGCCTTTCCGAAAGCCTGCTTGAGCGAGAGGCGTCCGTAGATCTCCAGAATGTTTTCGTTGTTGATAATCAGCAGCGAATCGGTCGTACCGCGCAGTTCGTCGATACCGCGGAAGGCCTGTTCGTAACGGATCTTACCCTCGACAGCCAGCGGCGAGGTGACGATGGCCACCGTCAGGAGCCCCATCTCCTTGGCAAGTTTCGCAATCACGGGCGAGGCTCCCGTACCGGTTCCGCCGCCCATGCCGGCCGTGATGAAGAGCATCTTGGTGCCGGCCTCCTCAAGTGCCTGCCGGATCTCGGGGAGTGTCTCGACGGCCGCACGGCGTCCGTTTTCGGGATCGTTGCCCGCTCCGAGGCCCTCGGACCCCAGGCGGATCTTCTTCTCCACGGGGCTCTTGTCCAGCGCCTGCTGGTCGGTATTGCACACCATGAAGGTGACGCCCCGGATCCCGAGGTTCCACATGTGATTCACGGCATTGCCTCCGGCTCCGCCCACGCCGACCACCATGATAATCGATCCATCGGTACGCGGAACCTTGATTTCCGACATCAATTCGTCTGTCATATCTGAATTCTCTTTTTTATCGTCTCCATTCGAGGCGGGTCGGGGACTTCGGCAAACCGGTCTCCCAAAACCCACACTCCATATCTTTTCCTGCTCGCACTGTCCGCCATCACAGTCCGTCCCCGGCTTCGGCGGTCCCTTCTCGGCGTCCACATTCTCCGGCGGCCCTCCTTCTCAGATGCCCCTCGGCGGCCCCTTCTTCACCCCCCCCCCTCGATCAGATTTCCTCGTCCTCGGCGGCCGAGAAGCTCTTGTTGATCTTGTCGAAGGTATTCTGGAAGATCGAGCGCCAGTCACGTTTGCGGCGGGTTTCGGGCTGATGCTTCTCCTCCTGCGGCTCCTCGGCGGGAGCTGCCGGCTCCGATTCGGCCGGCTCGGGAGCAACGGCCGCAGGAGTCGGCTGCGGCTGGCGCGGCGGCACGTGGCGGAAGCTCTCCGGGGCCGGAGGCGTCGGCGTATAGGGCTGACGCATGCCTGAAGGCCGCACCGGATTGGGAATATTCATCCCCGGAGCAGCTGCTGCCGAAGCAGCACTCTGCGTCGTGGCGGCCGGGGCCACCGGATTCTCGATGACCATACAACCGCCCAGCTCAGCGCCGTGAAGCAGGATGCCGACCACCGTCGAAAGAGCCGGATCGGCCACCTTGGCCTTCGACGTCCCGGTGATCCCCTCTTCGGGGAGCGCAACACGGACATCCATGCCCGTTATGCGGCGAAAGAGCTCGTCGAGATGTTTGAGTTTGGCCGAGCCGCCCGTCAGCACAATGCCGTAGACCAGTTTGTCGGCAAAACCCGAATCCTTGATCTCCTGCTGCACGAACTCCACGATATCCGTGGCCCGGGCCTCGATCACCGTGGCCAGGTTCCGCAGCAGGATGTCCTTGGCCTCGCGGGGCGTGCGTCCGTTGACGCGGACGAGTTTGTCCTCGGGGGCCAGTTCGGCCACTGCCGAACCATATTTGAGTTTGAGGCTTTCGACCAGCTTCTCGGGCACGCTCATCGTGCGGATGTCGCTGTTGATGGCCGAGGCGCCCATCGGGATCGAGGCGATGTAGCGGATCACGTTGCGGTAGTAGACCGTCACGTCGGTCACACCGGCGCCCACGTTGACCACCGCAGCCCCCTCCTCCTTCTCGTCGGGGAGCAGCACGGCCTCGGGCGTGGCCATCGCATCGGAGACCACCCCCAGCATCCGGATGCCGAGACGTTTCAGAGCCATGTCGAGACGCTGTATCGGCGTCTTCTGGCAGAGGATGAAGTTGAATGTCGAGCCGAGTTTCTTGCCGAACGACCCCACGGGGTTATGCACCTCCTGGCTGTCGTCGACCACGTAGTTCTGGGGGACACGCTCCATGATCGTCTCGTCATCGGGCGCCTGGACGTTGCGCATCCGGTCAAACAGGGCGTCGACATCCTTCTGGTTGACGCCGTTCTGAGGATCGTAGACAAAGACGTGGTCCGTATGGCGGGCGCAGCGCACGAACTCGCCGGAGATCCCCGCATAAGCCTCCGTGATGCGGATGCCGAACTGCTCTTCGACCTCCGAAACCGCCGACCGGACAGCCTGACTCACCAGTTCGATGTTCTCGATCAGGCCCGCATGAACACCCTCCTTCACGGGCTTCGTGACGACACACGCCACATCGAGCAAACCCTCCGGAGTCCGCTCCCCGACGGCTACCTTCACCGACGAGCACCCCAGATCGATCGCTACGGTATAATTTTTTCTTTCCACGGTATATTGTTCCTTTACTTTTTGCAGACTACCTGATTGTCGTATCGGATGTCGATCACCCGGTAGGTGTCCCAGCCCAGCGTCGAAAGACCGTTGCGGTAGAAGCACAACAGTTTGTCGAACTTGCGGTCCACCTCCTCCAACCGACCGAAAAGGATCGTATAGCTGCCGCTGCGCGGGGTCAGCTCTACCTCCAATGCTCCGCTGGGGGTCGTATAAGCGGCTATCTGCACCACCTCCGACCTCCAGAAATCATCCTCTTCGACAGTCTCCACAAAGGTAAGGAGTTTCATGAAATCTTCGTAGCTTTTCTCCAACTTTTTTTGTTTGCGGAGCTCGGCCTCCTGCTGGCGGTCGATCCGGTCGAGCTCGTCGCGAATCACCCGCGTGCGGTAACGCCACGTCCGACGCGCCTGCGCCTTCTTCTCCCGCAGCTGTTCGACGCGTTTGTCGAAAGCCTCGGCACTCTCGCCCTTCCACCAGCGGCGCCTCAGCCGTTCGCGACGAATCATCCGATATTCATTCTCGTAGGTCTGTTCACGCCGGTAAACCGGGATCTTCGACCGTTCGAGTTCGGCAATCCGCTCGTCGCACTGCCGCAACCGCTCGTCCAGGTAATCGCGCGCATCGCCCACATAATCCGTCGGGAAGGGAGGTCTGTAGGAGCCCGTCACCACCGGCACGTAGAGCGACGAGGCCCGCGGTGCCGCAAAGACATATCCCGCCGAGGTGACATAGGCATTCATCCCGTCGGTCAGCAGTCGCAGCAGCGGCTCGCGCGGCGCGATCTTCACGTGCAGCACCCCCGGATCGGAGACGTAGGCCACCACCCGCTCCACAAAGCCGTTGCGGGCGATCAGCCGTTCGATTGCGTGCAGATCCACCTCTCCAACTGCCGTGCCGATCGTGCCGATTCCGCTCTGTGCAATCCAGCTCCGCACCTGCCGGCCCGTCACCAGATAGCCCTGCGACGTACTGTCGACCACCTCGATCTCCAGACTCCGGACCTGCCGGACCCTGCGTGCACGGCACACCGAGATCCCCGCCCACACCATGTAGACGAGAACCCCCAGCCACAGGGCTCCCAGAATGACCGGTCGGAGATATTTCAGGGTCGGTTTCGCCATCGGGCTTCGGGATCAGGATTTCCGTTTGAGCACCTCGGCCAGCGCCTCGCAGCAGGCGTCGATGTTCCCGGCTCCGAAGCTGATCACCACGTCGGTATCCATCGCGGCGACCGTCTCGGCCAGATGTTCGCGGTCGACGATGCGGCACGGGACCGTCACCCGTTGGGCGATGATCTCCGACGTGATCCCCTCGATGGGCTCCTCGCGGGCCGGGTAGATCGGCAGCAGCACCACCTCGTCGGCATGCGACAGCGCCTCGGCAAACTCCACGTAGAGGTCCCGCGTGCGGGTATAGAGGTGAGGCTGGAACAGGGCCGTGATGCGCCGTCCGGGGAACATCTTCCGCACCGACGTCAGCGTGGCGGCCAGTTCGCGCGGATGGTGCGCATAGTCGTCCATGTAGACCTGCTTCGGCGTATTGACATAGAACTCGAAGCGGCGCTTCACCCCCGAGAAGGAGGCCAGCGCCTCACGAATCCGATCGGCGTCCAGTTCCTGACCCACGAAGTGGGCCGCACACCAGACGGCCGCCACGGCACCCACCGAGTTTTCGATGTTGACCCACCCCGGGACGCCGAGCGTACACCCCTCGATCGCCCCCGACGGCGTGACGATGTCGTAGCGATAGTGTCCGCCGCCGATCAGCTCGACGTTGCGGGCGTAGAAGTCGCACGGCGTATCATAGGCGTAGCGATAGACGGTGATCTCCGAATTGTCGATCGTCAGATCAAGCCCCTGCTTGATGACGAGGTAGCCGTCGGGGCGGATCTGGCGGATGAACTGCACGAAGGCCGCCTTCAGAGCCTCGTGCGTACCGTAGATGTCCAGGTGGTCCGGGTCGGCCGAGGTGACCACCGCCACGTCGGGGTACAGGTGCAGGAACGAACGGTCGAATTCATCGGCCTCGACGGCCAGCCGTTTGCCGTCGCCCAGCACCAGATTGCCGTCGAAGTTCTTCGAGATGCCGCCCAGAAAGGCCGAGCCGCCGCCCGTCAGCGCACGGTTCAACCATGCGATGAGGGTCGAGGTGGTCGTTTTGCCGTGCGTGCCGGCCACCGCCATCACGTATTTCCCCTCGGAGAGATGTCCCAGCATCTGCGAACGCTTCTCGATACGGAAGCCGTGTTCGCGGAAGTAGGTGTATTCGCTGTGGTCGTGCGGCACGGCCGGCGTGTAGACCACAATCGTGCGGGCCGGGTCGAGGAACTCCGCCGGGATCAGCCGCACGTCGTCCTCGTAGTGGACGGCGGCCCCTTCGGCCTCCAGCTGATCGGTCAGACGGGTCCGCGTGCGGTCGTAACCGCCCACCCGGCACCCTTCGTGCAGAAAATAACGCGCCAGGGCACTCATTCCGATGCCCCCGATTCCGAGAAAATAGACACTCTTGCGTTCCATCATTTTATCACTTTGAGGATCTCATCGACAATATCGTCCGCTGCGTGGGGTTTGGCCAGCAACTCCAGGTTGCGGCTCATCGCCGCCAGCCGCTCACGGTCGCCCAACAGCTCCAGGGCCAGCGGCATGGCCCGCGTGCGGCACTCCGCGTCGGGAACCACCACGGCCGCCCCTTTCGCTTCAAGGGCCCGGGCATTCTTCGTCTGGTGGTCTTCGGCCACGTTGGGCGAGGGGACGAAGAGCACCGGACGGGCCACCAGACACAGTTCCGAAACCGTGCCGGCACCGCTGCGCGAGACGACCAGATCGGCCGCCGCATAGGCGTAGTCCATGCGTTCGATGAAGGCCCCCTGCCAGACATGCGCCGCGGGGTGGGCCGCCAAAAAGGCCTGCATCTCCCGCTCGTAATACTTGCCCGTCTGCCAGATCACCTGCACGGGTGCCTTACCCCCCGTATCGAGGATCCATTGCTTCATCATCTCGTTGAGCGAACGTGTCCCGAGCGATCCGCCTACGACCAGAATCGTCGGCAGATCGGCCGTCAGTCCATAGTATTTCAGCGCCTCGGCACGGTCGGCCCCCTGCTTCGAGAAGCGTCCCCGCAGCGGATTGCCCGTCAGCGTGATGCGGTCGGACGGGAAGAAGCGCTCCATCCCCTCGTAGGCCGTGCAGATGCGCCGTGCCCGCCGGGCCAGGATCTTGTTCGTCACCCCGGCGTAGGAGTTCTGCTCCTGGATCACCGTCGGGACGCCCATGTGCTGGGCCGCCCACAGCACCGGAGCACTCGCATAGCCGCCGAAGCCCACCACGGCATCGGCCCCGAAATCACGGATCACGCGCCGCGCCATCCGCAGGCTTCGCAGCACCTTCAGCGGCACGAGCAGATTGTGCCAGTCCAGACGGCGCTGCAGACCGGCGATCGGCAGACCGACGATCCGGTAACCCAGCGCCGGGACCTTCTCCATCTCCATCTTCCCTTCGGCGCCGACGAACAGCAGTTCGACCTCGTCGCCCAGACGGCGTTTCAGCGCCTCGGCAACCGCCACGGCCGGATAGATATGGCCGCCCGTACCGCCGCCCGAAAGAATAATTCGTTTCATATCGTTTTTCCGTTTCAACTTTTCCATTTTCTCCAGCCGAATCGGGACCCGGAAAACCCACGTCTTCGGTTTCTACATCCGACTCTTTGTTCGGGAACCGGGGTTTTGGGTTCGGGCCATTCGTCCGCGCCGCCCTTTAGCCAACTCCCTCATCCTCCTTTCATCACCGCCTCGCCACCCTTCCATCTTCATCGCCCGTTCGTCGCCTCTTCATCATCTCTTTGCCGTCCTTCGCCGTCTCTCCATCGGTCCTTTATCGGCCCTTTATCGGCCCCAGGTCCCGCGGTCCAGCGAGCGGTAGCCGATCGCTTCGGCCACGTCCGCCGCGGCAATCTCCCGGCGACCGGCCAGATCGGCAATCGTGCGGGCCACCTTCAGAATCCGGTCGTAGGCCCGCGCCGACAGCGACAACTGCTCCATGGCCCGCTGAAGCAACGCCTCCGAAGCACTGTCCAACCGGCAATACTCGCGCAGCAGACGCGAATTCATCATCGAGTTGGTATGCACCCCCTCGACGTCGCGGAAGCGTTCGGCCTGAAACGCCCGGGCCCGGATCACCCGCTCGCGAATCGCGGCACTCGGTTCGCCCGGGGCCGCCGAGGCCAGTTCCGCGGGGGTGACGGGCGTCACCTCAACCTGCAGGTCGATGCGGTCCAGCAGCGGACCCGAAATGCGCCCCATGTAGCGGTGCACGGCCCCCGGCGAACAGGTACAGGGTTTGGTCGGATGGTTGTAGTAGCCGCACGGGCAGGGATTCATCGCCGCCACGAGCGTAAAGTTGGCCGGATACTCGACGCTGTACTTCGCCCGCGAGACCACGATGCGCTTCTCCTCGAGCGGCTGGCGCAGCACCTCGAGGACACTCCGCCCGAATTCGGGCAGCTCGTCGAGGAACAGCACGCCGTTGTGGGCCAGCGACACCTCGCCCGGACGCGGCGACTGTCCGCCGCCGATCAGCGCCACCTGCGAGGTGAGGTGGTGCGGAGCCCGGAAGGGGCGCAGCGTCATCAGTCCGCCGGCAAAGCCGCTCTTCCCGGCTACGGAATGGATCTTCGTCGTCTCGAGGGCCTCCTCGCGCGTCAGCGGCGGGAGGATCGTCGGCAGACGCCGCGCCAGCATCGTCTTGCCCGAACCCGGGGCGCCGATCATCAGCACGTTGTGGCCTCCGGCCGCAGCGATCTCCAACGCCCGCTTGACGTGGGTCTGCCCCTTGACATCGGCGAAATCCTCGGCATAGTGCATCCGCGAGGCGTCGAACGGATCCTCTGCGGACGGAAGGGTCGGCGCGATCGTCCGTTCGCCGTTCAGGTGGGCGATGACCTCGCCGAGCGTGGCGGCGCCCACCACCTCGATCCCCTCGACCACGGCCGCCTCGGCGGCATTCTCCGCCGGGAGGATCAACCGCCGCAACCCCTCGCGCCGCGCCGCAACAGCCAGCGGAAGCACCCCACGCACGGGTCTCAGCGAGCCGTCGAGCGACAACTCGCCGACGAACATCGTATCGGCCACCGCGTCGGCCGCGATGCGCTCCATCGCCGCGAGGATTCCCACGGCGATCGGCAGATCGAATCCCGACCCCTCCTTGCGCAGGTCGGCCGGAGCCAGGCTCACAACCACCTTGCGGCCCGACATCCGTTCGCCCGAGTTCTCGAACGCCGCCCGGATGCGCTGTTCGCTCTCCTTGACGGCGTTGTCCGGAAGCCCTACCAGATACAGACCCAGCCCGCCGCCCGTGATGTTGACCTCGACGGTCACCTTCACGGCGTCGATTCCCAACAGGGCTCCGGCGTATGTACGGACAAACATGATGGACGCGTTTTTTTCGGATCAGAACGGCGCCTCGTCGTTCAGATTGGCCGAACGGTTGACGTCGAACTCGCCCCCCATGGCACCGCTCAGGGCTCCGCCTGCCGGAGCCGCCCCCGTGGGGAAGTTGTTCGAACCGCTCGCATAATCGTCGTAGGCCTGCTGGCTCTCGGTCGCATCGGCCGGCGGCAGCATCGAATCGTCCAGGTCGGCAAAGCGCGCCTGCTCCTTGAGGAAGCGCAGCGGCACGTCGCACACCGCACCGTTACGGTGCTTCGCAAGGATAATCTCGGCCATACCCGCCGTGGGCATGCCGTTCTCATCCTGCGTAATGCCGTAATACTCCGGACGGTGGATGAAGGCCACGATGTCGGCATCCTGCTCGATGGCACCCGACTCGCGGAGGTCCGACAGCTGCGGGCGTTTCGAACCGCCGCGCATCTCCGTCGCACGGCTCAGCTGCGAAAGGGCGATCACCGGCACGTTCAGCTCCTTGGCGATCGCCTTGAGCGTACGCGAGATGAAGGCCACCTCCTGTTCGCGGTTGCCCTTCGTATCCTGGTTGCCGGTCATCAGCTGCAGGTAGTCGATGATGATGATCTTGATGTCGTGGTGGATCTTCAGACGCCGCGCCTTCGAGCGGAACTCGAAGACCGACAGGGCCGGCGTATCGTCGATATAGAGCGGAGCGGCACCCAGCGGCTTGGTCGCCGACTCGAGGTGGCGCCACTGCTCGGGGGTCAGACGGCCCGACTTGACGTCGTTGCCCGAGA
This sequence comes from Alistipes sp. An54, assembly GCF_002159375.1. Taxonomy (NCBI): domain Bacteria; kingdom Pseudomonadati; phylum Bacteroidota; class Bacteroidia; order Bacteroidales; family Rikenellaceae; genus Alistipes; species Alistipes sp. An54. Next base: position 67,330 of record NZ_NFIA01000008.1, on the reverse strand, counting down.
GGCCCGTCTCGGCGATGATCAGACGCATCATCAGCTGCACGGCCGACATCTCCAGCGAGAAGAAGGCCACGCCCTGTTCGTGGTCGACGGCCATGTTGCGCGCCATCGACAGCACGAAGGCCGTCTTACCCATCGAAGGACGCGCCGCCACGATGATCAGGTCCGACAGCTGCCAGCCCAGCGTCACGCGGTCCAGCGCCGCGAAGCCCGACGGCACGCCGCTGTACGAGCTGGTATTCTTCGAGGCCTCCTCGATCTGCTCGAGCGCCCGGGCCAGGATCTCCTTCGACGACTGCACGGAGCGCTTGACGTGTCCCTCGGCCACCTTGAAGATCTCGCCCTCGGCAAAACCGATCAGCTCCGTGACGTCGGTCGACTCGTCGTACGACCGCTTCTGGATCTCCGTAGCCGAGCGGATCAACTCGCGCTGGACATACTTCTGGGCAATGATCTTGGCATGGAACTCCACGTTGGCCGCCGAGTCCACCTTCTGGGTCAGCTGAGCCAGATAGGCGGCGCCGCCCACCTTCTTCAGCTCCTTCTTGGCCTTCAGCCGCTCGGTCACCGTGTAGAGGTCGATGGGCTTGAGCTCCATCGAGAGCTCCTCGATGGCCTTGTAGATCAACCGGTGCTCCTCGGTGTAGAAGGCCTCCGGGGTGATGAACTCCTGCACGGCAATGATGCTGTCCTTCTCGAGCATCAGCGCGCCGAGCACCGCCTCCTCCAGCTCGACAGCCTGGGGCGGCACGTTGCCCGCACCCTCCGTCAGGGCCTCGTAGGCCTCGCGGTTGCGCGAATAGGCGCTGCCGCGCTGGGTTGTATTGTTGTAGTCTCTTGCCATGAATTTTCCGCTCTGTTCGGACCTCAAAAATACGGATTCGGCCCGACATATCAAAACCTCCCGGGCATACTTTTTTCAGATTCGCCCCGCCGCGGCCACCACCGCAGCGAGAGGCGCGGCCGGATCACTCCCCGACACCCAGTTCACGCTGCGAAACGGCCAGCGCCGCCAGGCTGATCCGGCAGTCGGGAACCGCCCGCAGGATCTCCGCGGCACACGACAACAGGGTCGAGCCCGTCGTCATCACGTCGTCGACCAGCAGCACGTGGCGACCGGACAATCGCTCCGCATGCCGCACGGCAAAGGCCCCCTCGACATTCCCGGCCCGTTCGCGGCGCGACTTGCGAGCCTGGCTCTGCGTGTTGCGCCGCCGGTAGACGCTCCGCCGCTCGACCCCGACGCCCAGCTGGCGGGCAATCCCCTCGGCAATGTATTCCGACTGGTTGTAGCCCCGCCGGCACCGCTTGAAAGGGTGCAGCGGCAGCGGAACGACACAATCCACATCGCCGTAGAGCCCGCTCTCGCGCAGGTAGCGCCCGTACCACTCGCCCATCTCGCGCGCCGTACGCCACGCCCCGCGGTACTTGAACGAGTGGATCAGCTGCCGCCAGCCGCTCCGGTGGACGAAATAGAGGAATCCCGAGGCCTGCACGACGGGCACCTGACCCCAGCATCGGCGCACGACGGGGTTGTCCGCCTCGCGCCAGAAGCCCGTCAGCGGGGCCGTGGCGCGGCAGAGCGTGCAGACCGTCCGCTCGCCCCGCGCGAGTGGTTCGCCGCAGACGGCACACTGCGCCGGGAAGAACAACGACGCCACATCGTGCAGCAACTCACTGAGGATCGACATCCACCACGACGGTTATGGCCCTGCAGGCCGGATTTTCAGAGAAAGATTTCAGCTCGGCGCCCAGCAGTTCGCGGGCCCGGGCCGACGAGGCCCCGCTCTCGATCTTGAGCAGCAGCCCTACGAGGTATTCGCCCCGGATGCGGTCGACCGGCGGGGTCATCGGCCCCAGCACGCGCCGCCCGAAGCGCACGCGCAGCCGTTGCGCCAGCTCCATGACGCCGCTGCGCAGCGTCTCGGGATCGCGGTGGCGCAGCGTAAGCGACGTCAGCCGCGCGTAGGGCGGGTAGAAGAACTGCTGCCGCTCGGCCAGTTGCGTGCGCACCATCGCCTCGTAGTCGCCCGTGGCCACCTGGCGGATCACCGGATTGGTCGGGTCACCCGTCTGGATCACCACCTCACCCCCGTCACCGCGCCGCCCGGCCCGGCCCGAGACCTGCATCATCAGCTGGAAGGCCCGCTCCGCGGCCCGGAAATCGGGGTTGTTCAGCAGGTTGTCCGCATTGAGGATTCCGACAAGCGAGACCCCCGCAAAGTCAAACCCCTTGGTGATCATCTGCGTACCGACCAGAATGTCGGTGCGCCGCGCCGCGAAGTCGTCGATAATGGCGTTGAAGGCGCGCTCCGAGGTGACGCTGTCGCGGTCCAGTCGCGCCACACGCGCCTCGGGGAAGATCCGCGCGATCTCCTCCTCGATCTTTTCGGTTCCGAAGCCCACCGGGACCACATCCGTCACACGGCACGAGGGGCACTTCGCCGGCACCTCCTCCGTATGGCCGCAGTAGTGGCAGACCAGCTTCCGGCCGCTCTTGTGGTAGGTCAGCGTCACGTTGCAGTTCGGGCAGCGTGCCGTCCACCCGCACTCCGTACACTCGACATAGGGCGAGAACCCCCGCCGGTTCTGGAACAGCATCACCTGTTCGCCACGCTGGAGCGTCTCCCCGATCTTGTCCAGCAGCAGCTTGTTGAAGTGGGCGTGGCGCTCGCCCCGGCGGGCCGCACGCAGCGTGTCCGAGATGTAGACCACCGGCAGCCGCGCCTCGCCGTAGCGTTCGTTCAGCACCGCCTTTCCGTATTTGCCCGAAGCGGCATTCGACCACGACTCCAACGACGGCGTGGCGCTGCCGAGCAGCGTGCGGCCCCCGGTCAGCCGCGCCATCACCACGGCGCAGTCCCGGGCGTTGTAGCGCGGCGCCGGATCCACCTGCTTGTAGCTGGCGTCGTGCTCCTCGTCGACGACGATCAGTTGCAGGTGTTTCAACGGCAGGAAGATCGACGACCGTACCCCGACGACAAACTCGCCCCCCTGCGACCGGCTCAGCCGCAGGTAGGTCTCCGTACGGCGGCGGTTCGTGAGTTTCGAGTGGTAGGCCGTCACGCGGCTGCCGAAGATCCGCTCCATGCGTTCGATCAGCTGGGCCGTCAGCGCAATCTCCGGCACGAGCAGCAGCACGTCGCCCCCCCGCGCCAGCACTTCGGCGATCAGGTGGATATAGATTTCGGTCTTGCCCGAGCCCGTGATTCCCTGCAGCAGCGCCGTGCTCCGCCCGGCGGCAAACTGGGCGCGCAGCGTATCGAGCGCCTGCTGCTGGTGGGGACTCAGCTGCGGCAGGCGGAAGGTCGAGCCGCCCCGTTCGACGGTACGTTCGTGCGCCGTGCGCCGGATCAGCCCCTTGCGTTCGAGCGTATGCAGCACCGTCGAATCGGCCTGCAGCAGTCGCCGCGCCACCTCGCCCGTCGAGATGCGCGTCTCGTCGCCCGCCGAGGCGATCTCCAGCAGCGCCTCGTACTGGCGCGGAGCCCGCCGTTCGAGGCGTTCGCACACCTCGTGGAAGGCCTCCTCGCCGCCAAGTTCCGGCGCCAGCGAGACGTAACTCTCCATCCGGGGGCGGAACTCCTCCTCCGAAAACTCCTCCTCGGTATCGCCCGAGGGCTTCATCAGCGACGGCAGCGCACAGCGCATCACCTCGCCCACCGAGCACATGTAATACGAGGCGATCCACTCCCACAGCCGCCGTTGCGGGGCCGAAAGAAGCGGCTCGTCGTAGAGAATACGTTGTACGGATTTGATACGCGGGAAATCGGGACGCCGCTCATGCAGCCGCCAGACGATCCCCGTACAGAACCTGTTGCGCGGGCCGAACCGAACCGCTACGGCCTGCCCTTCGCGGAGCGTCAGCCCCTCGGGCACAGCAAACGTATAGGCCGGTTGCGCCAGCGGCAGGACGATATCGGCATATTGCGGCATTCGATCGCGTCAGACCTTGTTGATGGCCTGGAAACCCTTGCCGTAGACCCCCATCACCGAACCCACGGTGAGGAAGGCGTCCGGATCGATCGTCTTGACGAACTTCAGGATCATCGTCGTCTCGCTCTTGCGGCAGACCACCATCACGATCTTCGACTTCTCCTTCGAGTACCACCCCTGCGAATCGATCAGCGTCACGCCGCGGTGGATGTTCTGCGCGATGGCGTCGGCCATCTTCTCGTAGTCGTGCGTGACGATCAGCACCTGGCTCGACTGCCGGTTGCCGGCCATGATCATGTCGACCGTATAGCCCACCACGGCCGTCATCACGTAGCCGTAGATCACGGCGCTGATGCCCTTGCCGACGAGCAGCGACGAGGCGATGATGACGAAATCCGAATAGATGAGGATCTTGCCGTAGCTGATCGTACGGTACTTGTTGATGATCATCGCCACGATGTCCGTACCGCCCGTCGAGCCCCCCTGCGAGAAGCAGAGCGCAATACCCGCACCGGCCAGAATACCGCCCATGACGATGGCCAGCAGGTTGTCGATGCCCAGGAAATTGCCCTCGGGAAGCACATCCTGCCAGAAGTTCATCCCCACGGAGATGACCAGCACGCAGAAGATCGTCTTGATGCCGAAATTCCACCCCACGATGAACCCGGCAACAATCAGCAGCGCGGTGTTGATCAGGAAGACCATCGTACCGATCTGGATGTGGAAGCCGATGTTCTCGAGCGCCGTGCACAGCACCAGCGAAAGTCCCGCGGCACCACCGCCGACACCGTTGGCCGGAAGAATGCAGCCGATCCAGCCGAACGAATACAACATCATGCCGAAAAACATCAGGAAATACTCCTTGACGCTCCTCAGCACCAGTTCCAGTGTAATTTTAGGTTTCATGGGCGATTGATTATTCGGCAACAGGCCCCGTACGGTCGATCCCGGAGATCCGGATTCCGCCGCTTCGGACGCTCCTATTGGGGATTGTTTTCTTTATCCTCCACAAAGGTAGTAAAAATTTCGCCTTGCCAAACATCCCGTTCCTCCAATCTTCGCTCCAACATCGAGAGAAGTTGTTCGTTGCGCACCAGGCCCCAGTTGCGGCCGTAGTGGTAGCGCGGCGGGGCCTCCGAAGCGAAGCGTTCGACAACCAGATCGGGGCGCAGGCGGCGGAGGATCTCCACGAAGAGATCGAGGTACTCGTCGAGCGTCCAGAAGCGGAAGCGTTCGGGGTGGGCGTCGTACTCGGCGGCCATGGCCGTGCCGCGGAAAACCTGCAGCTGGTGAAACTTCACGGTCGTGAGCGGCAGGGCGTTGATCCGTGCCGTCTGTTCGAGAAGCATCACGTCGGTCTCGCCCGGGAGCCCCAGAATGAAGTGCCCTCCGACGCTGAGGCCCCGTTCGGCGGTCATCCGCACGGCCCGCCGGGCGGCGGCAAAGTCGTGGCCGCGGTTCACGGCCCGCAGCGTCGTATCGAAGGTCGACTCGATGCCGTACTCGACGGCCACGTAGCGGTCGCGGGCCACGCGGGCCAGATAGTCGAGCGTCCGCTCGTCGATGCAGTCCGGACGCGTGCCGATCACCAGCCCCGCCACATCCGGATGGCGCAGCGCCTCGCCGTAAAGCTCCTGCAGGCGCTCCAACGGCGCGTAGGTGTTCGAGTAGGACTGGAAATAGACCAGGTAGCGCTGTGCCGTGCGGTAGCGGTTGCGGTGAAACTCGATTCCCTCGTCGATCTGCTGCGTGATGCTCTTCGACGGCGAGCAGTACGACGGCGTGAAGGCGCCGTTGATGCAGAACGTACACCCGCCGCGCCCCAGCGTTCCGTCGCGGTTCGGACAGGTGAAGCCCGCATCGACCGAGAGCTTCTGCACCCGGCCGCCGAACCGCCGGCGGAAGTACCCCGCATAGGAGTTGAACCGCCGGCTGTCACCCCACGGATAGATCATCGTCCCCGCGTGCGGTTAAAGGTCCCAGTCCAAAGGGTTGTAGGTGTCCTTCGGGGCGTTCGGGACGTTCGCAAAGAAAGTCAGACCGGTCTTTTCTTCCAACGCCTTGACCGACATGAGCAGGCCTTTCGATGCATACTGACTCGGCTGCGGAACCTCGGATTTCGAATAGGTCCGATGCTCAATCATAATGGCAATACACTGCAATTCATCACGGGAACAATCCACGACCCATTTGTTCTTGTGACCTTTGGTCCGCAACAACACCTTGTAGAAATGAGTCGGAATGGTCGTGCCGCTCACCTTTTTGTTGCGATCGGCCCAATAACAACCGATCACCTGATAGGTCGTATCTGCTGTATTTCCCCATTGGGTATCCACCCAGTCTTCCAGGGTATTCCAGGCTCCACCTCCCGTATTAAAATACGGCTGACCCAACTGGGGTGCGATATTCGAATAATAGAAGACCTGCCGGTTGGTGGCATTGCTTACCAGCCGTTCGCTCGAACCCAGCAAGTGTCCCCGTGTGTAACCTTCCCATTTGCCCGGTTGTGAAACGGAAATATCAGGATCTTCCCGATAAGCATCCGTACGCTTTGTATTTTTTTGGGCATAACACGTATGCATGGGAGCTGCCACCCAAATGGCACACTTCAAATCGTCACTGTAGCAGACACTGTAATTACGTCTCAACTGGCGATTATTCGTCCCGGGAACATAAACATCGGGGCAAAGGTGGTAGGCATAATAATAGTCGCTTTTATCCTGCACCATCGGGAGTTCCGCCCAGCCCGAATAGGCGGTCAGGCCGCCCTCGGATGACGACGTCGTGAAGCGGCCCATACCGCTCACGTAGCTCTCGCCCTGCCACTCGGCGCAGAGGCGGAATTCATACGCGGTCGAAGCCGTCAGTCCGCTCAGCGTCACGCTCTTGACGCCCGTACCCGCCGTCACGCTCTTCTGTGTATAACTGCCGCCCGAAACCGGACGATACTCGAAATACAGCGTATAGTCTGCCGTCGGCTGCTCAAAGGCGAAACCGCAGCTGAGTGTCGCACCCGAAGCCGTAACGTTCGTAGCCTCGGGCGTGCCGAAGGCCGGGCCGTCGGGATCCGGGTCCGGAAGATCGGTGACGGTTCCCGTCGTAAAGGTCGTGCCGGTGCTCTGCATGCGGGCCCCGCCGAAATCGGCATAGGCATAGACCACATAGAGCGTCTCGGGCTGCAGGTTGCTCAGCGTGGCGGCGATCGTGCTGCCCGAAGCGGTGGCCGTAGCCGTCGACTCGAAGGAGCCGACGCCGGCCGATGTCACCGCGGCATAGGTGAAGCCCGAATTCGCTCCGGTCAGCACGCCGGCGCCGAATTTCGTCTCGCAACGTACCTCAACGGTCGTGCCGTTCACCGTACTCTCGGGGGTCAGGAACCATTCGCTGCCCGTCACACCACTCTCCTTGTCGGAGTCACAGGCGGTCGAAAAGAGCACCAGACCGCCCATCAAAAGGGTAAAAATGCGTTTCATAAACTTAACGGATCATTCTTGCCGGGGCATCTTACAACATCCCCGATCCACATGAGTTATTTTTCTGTCGTTAAATGGTTTGTCATCGAAAACTCCACGCCGAGGCATCGAACGTCTCCTTCGGGGCATTGGGGACGTTTACGAAAAAGCGCATGCCGGTCAGCCGCTCGATCTCGGCCACCGACACCATGTTGGCCGAAGGCTTGCCGCTCGGATAGGCCCTGTTCTCGAACCAGAAACCCACACACTGGAGCTCTTCGGCCGACATCTCCTGCACCTTCCGCCCCGTATCGCCATCCTTCGAACGCAGCAGCACCCGGAAGAAGTGGCTCGGAACCCGACACGGATTTCCGGCCTTGTCGGTAACCGTCGCCGTCTCGTGCACGCCCCACACGCCCGAAACGACGTAGAGCGTATCTGCGCAGATGTTGTTCCAGCAATCGCCCTCGAGCGACGACCAGACGCCGCTGTTGAAACTTTTCTGCCACTGTGGCGCCACGTTCGTCACATAAAAGGTCTGCACGTTGGCCGCATAGTTCACCGTGCGGTCCTCCGAAGCCAGCAGATGCCCCTTCGAGTAGCCGGGCTGCGGCTGGTAGGAACCGCTGGTCAGCGACGGCTGGATCAACCGCGGCACCTCGGGATCATAGGCCCACTTGTTGGTCCGCGTCTGATTGCCCTGGTAGCATTTGTGCAGCGGGAAGGCCGACCATACTCCGATCCGCCCCTCCACGTCGCAGCAGACCGTATAGTTGCGGCCGCCGGGAAGCCCCTCGCAGTAGTGGGCCGCATAGAAGAGCTCCTCCGAGGCGGGATCCATCGCCGGGAGTTCGGCCCATCCCGTCCGGGTCGTAAGATCCTGGCTCTCGGGCGCGGGAACGGTCCCCGTGCGGAACGTCGCCGCGGGGCTCTCGATCCGTACGGAGCCCAGCGTCGCAAAGGCCCGGACCGTATAGCGGGTATCGGGCTGCAGATCCTGCAACCGTCCCGTCAGCGTCGTGCCCGTCACGGTGATGTCCCGCTCGGTCTGCGAGCTCCCGGACTCCGCCGTACAGACGAATCCCGCATTCTCCGCCGTCACAATCCCCTCACCGAGGGTCGTGGTGCAGCTCACCCGCGCCATCATCCCCTCAACCTCGACCGTCGGCGTATCGAACCACTCGCCGGATGATTCCGGCTTGTCATCGCCGCATGCGAAGAATACGGTCCCGAAGGCCCAGGCTGCACTCAGCAGCAGCATCGTCTTCTTCATAAGGAAAGGTTCAGGCGTGTTATTCTTTGTTTTTGGAGTCGATCCAGATGGTTACCGGACCGTCATTGAGCAGTTCAACCTGCATGTCGGCACCGAACTGTCCCGTGGCAACGGGCCGTCCCAGCAGTTCGCCAACCCGCACGGCGAAGCGTTCGTAAAGCGGCCGCGAAACGGCTTCGGGTGCCGCCTTGATGTAGCTCGGGCGGTTGCCCTTGCGCGTCGAGGCCATCAGCGTGAACTGGCTCACCACCAGCACCTCGCCGGAGGTCTGCACCACGTCACGGTTCATGACGCCCGCCTCGTCGTCGAAGATCCGAAGCCGTATGAGCTTGCCGGCCAGGTATTCGAGATCCTCCTCCCCATCGTCGTTCCCCACGCCGACGAACACCAGCAAACCCGCTCCGATGCGGGAGTAGAGCCGGCCGCCGATCGTCACGGAGGCCCATTTCACACGTTGTATCAACAGTCGCATATCGTTCGGGATTTCATTCCTGCGCAGCAGAGGCGTCGTGCGGCCTCCGCTACAGATTCTCGAAGGCGGCCCAGAGGTTGTCCCCCGCCGGAACGGGCGCCACAACCGAAATCAGTTCGTGACGCACCGGGTGTTCGAACTCCACCCGCCGCGAGTGGAGCGAGATTCCCCCGCCAGGCAGCGAACGCCGCGCCCCGTACTTCAGGTCGCCGCGGATCGGGCAGCCGATCTTCGAGAGCTGGGCCCGGATCTGGTGGTGACGTCCCGTCAGGAGCTCCACCTCGACAAGCGTGTAGTTGCGGCCGCGACCCCGCGTCTCGTAGCGCAGCCGCGCCTCCTTGGCATCCCCTTTCGGGGCGTCCAGAGCCCGCGAACGGTTCGTACGGCCGTCGCGCAGGATGTAGTGGTGCAGTTCCCCCTGCTCGGGGACGGGCGTCGCCTCGGTCAGCGCCCAGTAGATCTTGTGGATCCGCCCCTGACGCAGCATTTCGTTCAGCCGCGTCAGCGCCTTGGAGGTCTTGGCGAAGAGCACCGCACCGCTCACCGGGCGGTCGATGCGATGGACCACCCCCAGAAAGACGGCGCCCGGTTTGGCGTCGCGCTCCTTGAGGAAGGCCTTGATCTGATCCTCCAGGGCACTCTCGCCCGAGGGGTCCGGCTGCACGAGGTCGCCGGCGTGTTTGTTCACCACCAGCAGGTGGTTGTCTTCGTAGAGTATGTCGTTCGGGTGGAACATCCGCAGCTTACAGGATAAAGGTGAAGGGAAGCAGCCGGGCGGCCTCGTCGACCACCGATGCCGAGCCGCCGCCGCTCATGATGACACGGATCGGGCTGCCCTGGCGCCGCTCGACGTCGACCAGCACCTGGCGGCACTGTCCGCAGGGGTAGCATTCGCGCTCCGAGGGGTCCGAAGCGATGGCCAGCGCCTCGATCGGATCGTCGGCATGGTTGGCCTCGGCGTAGAAGAGCAGCGTCCGCTCGGCGCAGAGTCCGGCGGGGAAGACCTCGCTCTCGGAGTTGCTGCCGTGCAGGATCCGCCCGCTGCGCAGCCGCGCAGCCGCCCCGACGCGGAAGTTCGAATAGGGAGCATAGGATCGCTTCGTGGCCTCTTCGGCCTCGGCAACCAACAGGCGGTCCGCTTCGGGAAGTTCCGACAGCGCCGCATAATGTTCATAATCGAAACGGAACTGCTTTTCCATAAACGCCTCCTTTTTTTGCAGGGGTGAATCACAAAGGTAGAAAATATTTCCGAATCCCGCAACAGCTTCGTCCCGACAGCCGGACGGCCGTCGGGCGGAACGCACCCCGAAGACAAAAAATGGACGGAAGAGGTTGATTTGGAAAACCTCTTCCGTCCGGAATCTGCAGCCACAGGCGTCAGCAGCCGAACAACGCCGCACGCCCGCCGGGCATCACCCGCCCGTCGGGTGCCGACACAGCGCCGCTACTCGAGCACGAACTTCGACTGCCCGCCAGGTGCCGACACCGCGCCGCTACTCGAGCACGAACTTCGCCTGCACGCCGTACTCCAGCCGCAGGGTCTTGAACTCGAGCGGGGCCTCCTCCTCGAACTGCATCTCGCCCGTCGCCACATCCTTGGCGCTGCGCATCAGCACCCTGTTGTCATACACGGCCGGCACGACGTTGCTGTTCGAATCGTAGATATAGAAGCACCGTCCGACCTGCTGCCCGATCGCCTCGGCCAGCGTGGCGGCATTCTTCCGCGCATTGCGGATCGCCTCGACGCGAACCTCCTCCTTCAGCTGGTCGATCTTCGAGTGCGAAACCTTCAGGATCGAGACGTTCGAGATGCCCAGATCGTCCAGCGCCTGCCAGACGCGGGCCACCTCGGCCGACGAACCCAGCTGCAGCTGGTATTTGGCCGTGGCCACCGAGCTCTTCTTCTTGAAGAACTCACTCGAGAGGTTGGCCACCTTGAGCTGCTTGTCGATATTGACGTTCAGCCGCTTCAGCGCCGCAATCATGTCGCGCTGCTGGCGCTCGACCGAGATCTTGCCCTTCGAATCGCGTTCGTTGATAATGATCTGCAGGTAGAATTCATCGGGAGTGATCTCCTTTTCGGCCCGTCCGTAGACCTGGACGTAACTCGGGAATGCCTCTTGAGTCTGGGCAGCGGCCGGAAGCGCCACGAGCGCCGCAACGGCCCACAAAATCAATCGTTTCATCTTCTTCGGATTTTAAATGTACAACAGGGCCTCCGCTCCCGCTTCCGGGGCGCCCGATTCCGGGGCCGGGAGTCGCTGCGGAGAGCCTTTCTGACAGAAAAACGGAAAACATGCGAAAATACTGCATCGCACGGAGCGGAATCTGCCATGCGGTGCGGCTACCGGTGCAAGGCGTGCCAGCGTTTCAGCTCGCGTTTCGACAGCTCGCGCAGGAGCAGGTCGTCGTTCATCACCCCCTGGCAGACCCTCTTCTCGCCGATAAAGAGATCGCCTTCGGCCGTCGCAAAGCGCCCCTTTACGTAGCGGGTCCGCGGCTGCGCCTGCAGGGGATCGTCGCCGGGATCGAAAGCCCGCCGCGTAAGCATGAAAACCGTAAAATGGTGCTCGCCGTCGTAGCTCCCGGCCAAACCGAGCGGCGTGCCGGGCAGCACTTCGTCGCCCACCCCGACCAGCAGGTGCTCCGCTTCGAGGCAGGTATAACAGCCCCGGCTTCCGTCCGCATGCTCGACATCAAGCCGCACCGTCCCCGCCGTGGTCTTCACGTCCGGACGCTTGATCGGAGAGTCGGCGGGCGAGAGGATCGACAAAACGATCCCGCGGCGTGCGGCATAGACCGTATCGCCCTCCTCCAGACCGACCGAATACCCGATGATCCGGCGTTCCGACTCCGGACGATCCATGTCCCGGCCGTCGCGCACGGGCGTGATCTGCAGCGGACGCTGCGTCGTGGCCGGAATCCGGTAGACGAACATCGTGTCCACGGGCGAATCCACCCGCCCGGAGAGGGTCCGGTAGGCATAGTTATACCCCACGTCCCGCGTCTTGTCCTCGGGGCGGAGCGTCAGGAACGAATCCCCGTCCTGCGCAATCTCATATCGGTAGACACCCGGCAACTGGTTGCAGTTGCTCACCTCACGCAGGTCGAAATAGAGGGTCAGCACGCCCGGCGAGTTCTTCCCCTCGAGATAAAAGGTCAGGACTTTCGTCGCGGGATCCCTCTTCACCCGGACCTGCGGCCCGGCCACCGCCTCGACCGCGAGCAGCAGCGACAATACAAACAAAAGGCGATTCATCATGGTTCGAAGTTTTAAGGTTGTTCAATCGGTTGCCGGGCCCCGGAAAAAGCGGGGCGCGGGCGGACAGCACGGCGCGGAACGTACTGTACAGTGCCGGGCGGGCAGGCGACGGGCGGGCAGCGACGGGCGGGCAGGCGACGCGAGGCATACACGCCGCGCGGCAGGGCCAATAGCCCACCAGGATCAGCGGCGCACCAGCTTTACGACATTCTCCACATGATGCGTGTGGGGGAACATGTCGACGGGCTGCACCGCCTCAACGCGGTAGGCTTCGTTCATCAACGCCAGGTCGCGCGCCTGCGTGGCCGGGTTGCAGCTCACGTAGACAATCCGCTCGGGGGCCGCCCGCAGGATCACCTCAATCACCGGCTCGTCCACTCCAGCGCGCGGCGGATCGAGGATGATGACATCCGGATGGCCGTTCGCCGCAACGAACGCATCGTCGAGCACCGCCTTCATGTCGCCGGCATAGAAGCGCGTGTTGCGGATGCCGTTCAGTTCGGAGTTGACCTTCGCGTCAGCGATCGCTTCGGGGACGTACTCGATGCCCACGACCCGCGCACAGCGTGCGGCGCAGAAGTTGGCGATCGTCCCCGTTCCGGTATAGAGATCGTAGAGCGTATCCCCGGGGTGCAGATCGGCAAACGTGCGCGCCACCTTGTAGAGTTCGTAGGCCTGCTTCGAGTTGGTCTGGTAGAAGGACTTCGGACCCACCTTGAAGCGCAGCCCCTCCATCTCCTCGATGATGTGGTCCTTGCCGCGGTAGCAGACCGGCTCCAGATCACCCACCGAGTCGTTCAGCTTCGTGTTGACGATGTAGAAGAGCGAGGTGATCTGCGGGAAGCGCTCCGACAAGTGGTCGAGCAACGCCTCGCGGCGTGCGCGGTCCTCCTCGCCGAAGACCACAATCACCATCACCTCGCCCGTCGAGGCCGTGCGGATGATCATGTTGCGCATGAACCCCGTATGTTCGCGGGCGTTGTGGAACGTATAGCCGTATTCAAGGCAGAAGCGTTTGGTCTCGAGGCGGATCCCGTTCGAGGGGTCGGGCTGCAGCCAGCACCGGCGGATGTCGAGCACCTTGTCGAACATCCCCGGAATGTGGAACCCCACGGCCGGCGATGCTTCGAGTTCCTCGCCCGAGGCGATCTGCTCGCGCGTGAGCCAGCCGCGGTCGGCAAAGGTGAATTCGAGCTTGTTGCGGTAGAAGCGCGTCTCGGCCGAACCCAGGCAGGGGGCGATCTCCGGCAGCGTGAGTTTGCCGATGCGCGTCAGCTGGTCGCGCACCTGCGCCGTCTTGAAGCGCAGCTGCTCCTCGTAGGGAAGGTTCTGCCACTTGCAGCCGCCGCAGACGCCGAAGTGTTCGCAGAAGGGCTCCTCGCGCAGCGGCGAGCGTTTCACGTAGTTCACCACGTAGCCCTCCATGAAGCGGCGTCGCTTGAGGCGGATCTGCACGTCCACCACGTCGCCCGGCACGGTCATCGGCACGAAGACCACCACATCGTTCCAGCGGCCCATGGCCTTGCCCTCGGCCGCCAGGGTCGTAATCTCAAGCCCCTCGATCAGGGGATAGTTCGCTTTCTTTCTTGCCATCGTTTCGGATTCGGAATTCAGAGTGCAAAGGTAACAAAATTTTCGCCCCGGCAGCCGCTACCGCCCCCATCCGGCTCACACCCCGCTCACGGCCGCCCCTCCCGGAAGCGCTTTTGAGGAATAAAGATAGGCAAAATCCCGCAAAAAACGCTATCTTTGCCCGAACAGTGACCCCGAAAAAGTCAATTACAGCTATGAAAATCGCCTGCCTGACCTTCAATCCGATACAGGAGAACACCTACCTCCTCTGGGACGACACCTCGGAATGCGTCGTCATCGACGCCGGGAACTCCTCGCCGCGCGAGGATGCCGCCCTGGACGACTTCATCGCCCGCCACGGCCTGAAACCCGTCCTGGCCGCCAATACCCACGGACACTTCGACCATACGCTCGGCGTCGAACACCTCAAACAGCGCTACGGAATCCCCTTCGCCCTCTCGTCGAAGGACCGCTTCCTGGTCGACAACGCCGCCACGAGCGGCTCGGTCTTCGGCGTCAGGATCGGCGCAATGCCCTCGACCGACATCGACCTCGAACAACAGCAGGAGATCCGCTTCGGCCAAACCCGCCTGCAGATTCTCCGCACCCCGGGCCATACGCCCGGCCACGTGGCCTTCTACGAACCCGAATCGAAGTCGCTCTTCACGGGCGACACGCTCTTCCGCGAGTCGATCGGGCGCACGGACCTTCCGGGCGGCGACTACTCGTGGATCATGCGCTCGATCCTCGACGTGATCGTCCCGCTGGGCGAGGAGGTGCGCGTCTACCCGGGCCACGGCCCCGAGACGACGATCGGCCACGAACTGCTCTACAACCCCTTCATCGTCGAGGTCCTCAACGAGGAGGTCAACTACCGCAACCAATGAAGGCACCGATTCACCGTCTGCTCTACCACATCCTCCCGCTCGAGGGATACCTCCGTGTCGTAAGCCGGATGTTCTTCCTCTGGCAGCGCCTCGGCATCGGCCGCTACGCCCCCGCCACGGAGTATGTCTATCACCTGCCGCAGCTGGTCCACGAGGGCGACACCTGCATCGATATCGGTGCCAACCTCGGCTACTACGCCCGCACGATCTCCCGCCTGGCCGGCCCCTCGGGCCGGGTGCTGGCCGTGGAGCCCGTCGCGCCGATCCGCAAGGTCCTGAGCCGCAACCTGCGCCGCTGCTCCAACGTCGAGATCCTCCCCTACGCCCTCGGCGCCGAAAACCGCGACGTGGCCATGGGAAACGACTCGGCCCGCAAAAACGGATACCTCGGTACCGGGCAGAACTTCGTCAACGACTCCGGCGAGCGGGCAGACGTGGAGTTCACGGCCCGCATGCGCCGCGGCAGCGAGCTCTTCGCCCGGCTCGAGAGGCTGGACTTCATCAAGTGCGACATCGAGGGCTACGAACTGACGGTCATGCGCGAGATGCGGCCCCTGCTGGAGCGCTTCCGCCCCACGGTGCTCATCGAGACCGGCGGCGGGAACCGTCCCGAGATCATCCGCCTCTTCACCGCGCTGGGATACCGGGGCTTCACCCTCGACCACGGAGGCGAAATTCCGCTTACCCCCGAATCGACCAAAGACATCATCTTCCGCCATGCGCATTGACATCATATCCTCGGTACCCGATCTGATGACCTCGCCCCTGAACGAGTCGATCCTGCGGCGCGCGCAGGAGAAGGGGCTCGTGGAGATCGTCGTACACAACCTCCACGACTACGCACACGACCGCCGCAAAACCACCGACGACTACCCCTTCGGCGGCGAGGCCGGCATGGTCATGAAGTGCGAACCGGTCTTCGAACTGGTCGAAAAGCTCCAGAGCGAGCGCACCTACGACGAGATCATCTACACCTCGCCCGACGGCGTGCGCTACGACCAGCACGAGGCCAACCGCCTCTCGATGCTCGAGAACATCATCATCCTCTGCGGCCACTACAAGGGGATCGACCACCGCATCCGCGAACACCTCGTCACGCGCGAGATCTCGATCGGCGACTACGTCCTGACGGGGGGCGAACTGGCCGCCTGCATCATCGCCGACTCGGTGGTGCGGCTCATCCCGGGGGCGATCGGCGACGAGGCCTCGGCCCTGACCGATTCGTTCCAGGACAACCTGCTGGCACCGCCCATCTACACCCGTCCGGCGGAGTTCCGCGGCTGGCGGGTTCCGGACGTGCTGCTGTCGGGCAACTTCGCCGAGATCGAAAAGTGGCAGGACGAGCAGGCCTACGAACGCACCCGGCGGCTGCGCCCCGACCTGCTGGAGAGATAACACCCCGACACCCGGGTGACGGCCGGCCATCCCCGCCGCAAGGCACGGATCCGCCGAACCCTCCCCCGCATCGGACCGCAAACAAGCGACTTGCACATGAAATACTACCTCATCGCCGGCGAGCCTTCGGGCGACCTGCACGGCGCCAACCTGATCCGCGGCCTGCGAAAAGCCGACCCCGAGGCCGAGTTCCGCTTCTGGGGCGGCGACCTCATGGCCGAGGCCGGCGGCCGCGAAAACCTCCAGATGAACTACCGCGAAACGTCGTTCTTCGGGGTGGTCCAGGTACTGAAAAACCTCGGCACGATCCGCCGCCAGATGCGCCAGTGCCGGGAGCAGATCGCCGCATTCGCCCCCGACGTGGTGATCCTGATCGACTACCCGGGCTTCAACCTGAAGATCGCCCGCTGGGCCCGGCAGCAGGGGCTCCGTACGTTCTATTACATCGCCCCGAAGGTCTGGGCCTCGCGCGAGGGACGTATCCGCGCCATCCAACGCGATGTCGACCGACTGTTCATCATCTTCCCCTTCGAGTGCGACTACTTTCCGCGTCACGGCATCCGCCCCATTTTCGAGGGCAATCCGCTCGTCGACGCACTCGCGGAGCGCCTGCCCCAACTGCCCCCGGCCGATGAGTTCCGTCGTCGCAACGGCCTCGACGCACGACCGATCATCGCCCTGCTGGCCGGCAGCCGCCGCTCGGAGATCCGCAAGAACCTCCCGCTGATGGTCGCCCTCGCACGGCGTTTCCCCGACCAGCAGTTTGTCGTGGCCGGCGTATCGTGGCTCGAACCCTCGCTCTACGAGGAGTATCTGGCCGGCACCCCGCTGCGCCGGGTCTGCGACCAGACCTACGAAACCCTCCGGGCCGCGGAGGCCGCCGTCGTCGCATCGGGTACCGCCACGCTCGAAACCGCCCTGCTGGGCGTCCCCGAGGTGGTGGTCTACCGCCTCTCGTGGATCGAATATCACGGCATACCGCTCTTCCTGCACTGTCCGTGGGTCTCGCTGGTCAACCTCAACCTCGGGCGCGAAGCGGTCGCCGAGGTGCTCCAGTCGAACCTCGACATCTCGCGCGCCGAACGCGAGTTGCGAGCCATCCTCCCGGGCGGTGAGCGCCGCGAAAGGATGCTGGCCGACTTCGACCGGCTGCGCACCATCATCGGCGGCCCCGGCGCCAGCGACCGCTTCGCGCGCCGCATGGTCGAACTGCTCAAAAACCCAAAACCATGAAGATCATCTGCATCGGACGCAACTACCGGGCCCACGCCGAAGAGCTGCACCACACGACCGGTCTGGCCGAAAGCGGCGCCGAGCCCCTCTGGTTCATGAAACCCGACACGGCGCTGCTGCGCAACAACGACCCCTTCTACATTCCGCACTTCTCGCAGGAGGTGCACTACGAATGCGAGCTGGTCGTGCGCATCAACCGCGTCGGACGGGCCATCTCCGAGCGATTCGCCCACCGCTACTACGACGAGGTGGGGCTCGGCATCGACTTCACGGCCCGCGACCTGCAGCGTGAAGCTATCGCCCAGGGGCTTCCCTGGGAGCGCTGCAAGGCCTTCGACCACTCGGCGGCCCTCTCGCCGCAATTCCTGCCGCTCGCCGAACTGGGCGGCAACGTGCAGCAGCTGCACTTCACGCTCGACATCGATGAAGAGCGCCGCCAGACGGGCTCGACCGCCGAGATGATCTTCACGGTCGACCGGCTGATCGCCGCCGTCTCGCAGTATGTCACGCTGCGCATGGGCGATCTGCTCTTCACCGGAACGCCGGCCGGGGTCGGTCCCGTCTGCCCCGGCAACAACCTTCGGGCCTCGCTCGAGGGGCACGAACTGCTCAACTTCGACATCCGGTAGCAAGGGGCCGACGAGGGACCGCAGAGGGATCGGCGAGGGGCTGGATGACAGGACCGGATGACAGGACCGGATGACAGGACCCGCCGCCCGAGCTCCCGAATTCCCAAGCCCCCGGACAACCGGCAAACCGGCCGGCGCTCCGAACAGCCGAGCGGCCCAACCCCTGCACCCGCCGCCCGCCGAAACAGACAAAAAAACAAAAACAACCTGCACGAAAACATGCTTTTACACGAACAACTCCACTCCCGACGGCTGCTGCTGGCTTCGCAGTCGCCCCGCCGCCGGGAACTCCTCACGGCCTGCGGGCTCCCCTACGAACTGGCCCCGAAATACGACTGCGAAGAGCGCTACCCGGCCGATCTTGCAGCCGAAGAGGTCCCGCTCTACCTCTCACAGCTCAAGAGCCGCGCCTACCCCGCACCGCTCGCCGAAGGCGACATCCTGCTGACGGCCGACACCGTGGTGGTGCTCGACGGACGGGTGCTGGGCAAACCCCACGGCCGCGAAGAGGCCGTCGCCATGCTCCGCAGCCTCTCGGGACGCCGCCACACGGTAGTCTCCGGCGTGACCCTCCGTACGACGGAGCGCATCCACTCGTTCGAGGCGCGGACCGACGTCTGGTTCCGGCCCCTCACGGATGAGGAGATCGACTACTACGTCGACACCTTCCGCCCCTTCGACAAGGCCGGCTCGTACGGCATTCAGGAGTGGATCGGCTATGCCGCCATCGAACGCATCGAAGGATCGTTCTACAACGTCATGGGACTCCCCGTCCAGAAAGTATACACCGAACTGAATAAATTCCTCAACGCATGAAACGCACCCTGTTCTCGCTTCTGGCCCTCTTCAGCCTGCTGACCGCCGCAGCCGACGAGGGCATGTGGCTCCCGAGCCTCATCGCCTCGCGCATCGACGACATGCGCGCCAAGGGATTCCGCCTCACGGCCGAAGACATCTACTCGATCAACCGCGCCTCGATGAAGGATGCCGTGGTGCTCTTCGACGGCGGATGCACCGGCGAACTGGTCTCCCCGGAGGGGCTGCTGCTGACCAACCACCACTGCGGTTACGATGCCATCCAGCGCCATTCGACCGTCGAACACGACTACCTGACCCACGGTTTCTGGGCCCGTTCACGCCAGGAGGAGCTTCCGAACAAGGGGCTCAACGTCCGTTTTCTGGTACGCATGGAGGAGGTGACCGACCGCATCGCCGCCGGTGAGACCCCCGAGGAGATCATCCGCCGCGCCGAGGCCGAGGGGGAGGGTTACAAGGCCACCGTCGAGCAGATGTATTACGGCGACCAGCAGTTCCTCTTCCTCTACGAGCAGTTCGACGACGTACGTCTGGTAGCCGCCCCGCCCTCGTCGATCGGCAAGTTCGGCGGCGACACCGACAACTGGATCTGGCCCCGCCACACGGGTGACTTCTCCGTCTTCCGCATCTACGCCTCAAAGGAGAACAAACCCGCCGCCTACTCGCCCGACAACGTCCCCTACCGGCCGAAAAAGTACTTCACGATCTCGACCAAAGGGTTCCGCGAGGGGGACTTCACGATGATCTACGGTTTCCCGGGCAACACCCAGGAGTATATCCTCTCGGATGCCGCGGAGTACATCGCCACGCAGTCCGACCCGGCCAAGATCGCCATCCGTGACGGCCGCCTCGAGATCATCGCCCGCGCCCAGGAGAGCGATCCGGCGCTGCGCATCCACTACGCCGCCCAGCGCGCCACAATCGCCAATGCCTGGAAGAAGTGGCAAGGCGAGGTGCTGGGCCTCACGCGCCGGAAAACCGTCGAGATCAAACGTCAGCGCGAAGAGGCCTTTGCCCGCGAAAATTCCCGCGGCGCGAAGCTGCTGCGCGAAATGAAGGCCGAATATCAACGCATCATGACTCCCTATTTCGCCCGTGAAATCACGGTGGAGACCCTCCGGGCCCTGCCGGCGAAATATACCGACGAGGAGCGCGCCGAGGCGGTCTTCCCGGCCCGTCGTGAGACCGAGCGCGAACTGTTCCGCTGGCTCTTCGGCGAATACGCCCGCCGCTGTCCGGCCCAATACCAGGTGCCGGCCTTCCTCGACGGCGTAGCCCGAAGCGGTTCACCCGAAACCTTCGCCGAAGAGGTCTTCGAGGAGGTGTGGGCCGGCGCAGAGACGCCGCTGAGCGACTCGCTGCGCAACGGTTCGAAGCGCATGCTCGACCACATCACCTGGCTGCTGGGTACCGACCGCCTGCGCAACCTCACGAGCCGGCGTCTGAACGATCTCTACCGCGACTATGTCCACGAACTGCGCACCACGTGGCCCGACCACCCCTACTACCCCGACGCCAACCTGACGCTGCGCGTGGCCTACGGCGCCATTGCCGGCTACGAGTATGCCGATGGCGAGTACCACACGCCGCTGACGACCCTCGACGGGATCATCGCCAAGGACAACCCCGAGATCTACGACTACGACATTCCGCAGGCGCTGCGCGACCTCTACGCCTCGAAGGATTACGGGCGCTGGGGCGTGGAGATCGACGGACGGCGGACGGTTCCGGTCTGCTTCCTGGCCTCGAACCACACCACGGGCGGCAACTCCGGATCGCCGGTGCTGAACGCCCGGGGCGAACTGATCGGCATCAACTTCGACCGTACGTGGCGTTCGACGATGAGCGACATCGCGTTCGACCCCACGATCTGCCGCAACATCGCCGTCGATATCCGCTACGTGCTCTTCGTCATGGACCGCATCGGCGGTGCCGGTTATCTGCTCCGGGAGATGAAGATTAAATAGGACACAGGCACAACCTCCGCAGCGGCCGGGCCGGGATACGGTCCGGCCGTAACCGGAGCCTTCTTCCGGCTGCGGGGCCGCCCCCCGGAAGAAGATTTTCGAGTTTTTTCTCCGAAAATTTTGCAAATAGCAAAATAGTGCCTATATTTGCAGGCCCGAGAGATAATTCGGGAGGTCGCGCACAGGGTCGTACAAAAGGCCGTACAGATGCGTGCAATGCCCAGGTGGTGAAATTGGTAGACACGCTACTTTGAGGGGGTAGTGAACAATTGCGTTCGTGCAAGTTCGAGTCTTGTCCTGGGCACAAAACAAAAGAAGAGACAATTGATTTTCAATCAGTTGCCTCTTTTATTTTTCATTCCTGCACAAGAGTTGCACAAAAACCCATAAAGCCACAATTTTATTGGAGAAGAATTATTCAGTCCATAGCATATACAAACCTGCTTCTCCAAGGAACTTTTCCCCAAAACGGACCAAATCCATTTTCCCCATAAACAAAATTTCATCTTCTGTAAAGTCAACAGGATAATCATCAAAATGTTCATCATTATACGGTATGGGCTTTCTGGTTTTCATCATTTTATTCCACTTTGCCCAGGCTTTAGGAGTATCTTCAGGAACAAGACCCTTTTCTACAAGTTCATTCCATTTTTCATCTGATACTTTCCAAAACCGATCTTCATACTGCTCTCTTGTCATTCTGCCTCATATTTAAACTTATCATTCAAATTCACCCACCTATCCAATTCCTCCGTAAAAACTGAAAGCAACTCTTGTTGCAAGTTTCTCGGAAAAGTCGTATTCAACTTTTGCATATAATGATTTTGGACTGATGACTCCAATGAGACCTCCTCATAAACCCCGAACTTCAAGAATCGCTGCAAAAGATCAATGTAGTAAGTTCTACTATCAAAACAAACCTTTATCGCAAGACAAAGCGGATTATTCCGATCTTCCTTTCTGGTAAAAAGGATCAACTCATCTGAGCCCCACCCCAATGCTTCCAAATCATCAAGTTGAATCATGGTTTTCATCTACAAGTCATTTCAACCGGGTTCTCCCTTTCTTTATTGCATTCTCTTAATCTGTCCGGATATGAATATTACCCGACCTTGATAAATCAGTCATATCCTTTTTAATAATAAATAGAAAAATCAGCCCCTATTCTGTCCAACCGTCCGTTGAATGGCTTGCTCATAAATACGGATCAATTCATTTTTAAGATGCTGTGGAGCCAAAACTGTTACATCTTGTGTTTGAGACAACAACTCCATCATAAAATCATAGGTAATCCGGACCTGCAATCGAATTCTGTATTCCTGATCATTAGCCAGAATAACCTCTTGGCTTTCATGCAGAGGATGTGCAACATGATAGCGACCTCCCATAGGCGGAAAGGATAAAATTATCTCCTCTACGGGTTTATCCTTGTCAGAATAGATACCAATACAATTCTGATACTCTGTTTCTACATCAACATCCCGATCTCGGGAGAAACGATCGGAACTGATTGTGATATGAGAGATCCGATCCAACCCCCACGTTTTAATCTCTCCTGCCTCCTCGATCCTGCCATGAACCTCTTTGGCAAGAAGATACCATCTGCCATGATACTCTTTCAAGCCATAGGGCTCCACAACCCTCAATTGAGGAGCCGTATCATCAAATTTTGCATAAAGGATTTCAACTATACAACTCCGCTTAATGGCATGAATCAAGGGATATAAATGTTCTGTACCTTTATGCTGCCGTTTTTCAGGAAATACAAAGCCGGGCAACTTATTTTCGGCATATAGGGAACTCAACAAATCAAATGGTTCCAACACTCGTTCAAGATCGGATTGTTGATCCTCATCTTCCGGGATATAATACCCATTATTGGCTTTGGAATAATCAATGCTTATACCCAAATATTTTCTGATCTCCTGCAAATCCCGTTTAATGGTTCTCGAAGATGTCCCTATGCTTTCCGAATCATCATACAGGCTGAGATCATTTTCCACACAAGCACACAATTCCTCCATGCTGATATACCGATGACTCCGAATGTGCCGTATGATCAATAAATACCTTTGGATATACCCAACTTTCGACATATACTTGATTACTTATGCTCTGATCTTTTTTTCAGCAATTCCTCTCCCAATTTCCAGGTGATAATATCCACAACACGCAAATCAGTAACACCCACACAATCAAACATCTTTCTAAAAGACGCTATCCTGTCTGCATAAACAATTAGAACCTCCTCATACACCCTCTGGATGATTTCATATAGTTCCACATATTTATCAATCTTGTCTTTAATATCTGGCTGATAGGGAACTGCAAATCCAAACACTGTAGCCACATTCAAATCATAGATCGGATACTTTGCATCATTCATGATATTCAGCAATTTGGTCACGAATGAGAACTGCACTTTTTCAGTCTTTTGCTTATTTCTGTCCCGGGCATTCGAATCAACCAAATATTCCGTCAAATCACGAATATCACAGGTATCCGTATTTCTCAAAGTCTCCATCTTATTGAAATACTTTTCCATGAACTCATCCGAGACAAACCGTTTAATTCCATAAAAAAGAGAAAAAGCATTTATAAAATCACCATAAAACTTAACTCCTTTTTCATGATAGGCTCTTTTCAGAATAAGATAGGTTGACAGCGTAGAACTGATCCCAATGTAATTCCGCTGAAAGAAATCATCATTTACTTCTTTTCCAAAATGCTCCAACACATGTTTGACTTTCTTCTCCAACATAAGTGTATCCATATCAAT
Organism: Alistipes sp. An54; assembly: GCF_002159375.1. Lineage (NCBI taxonomy): Bacteria > Pseudomonadati > Bacteroidota > Bacteroidia > Bacteroidales > Rikenellaceae > Alistipes > Alistipes sp. An54. Next base: position 43,660 of record NZ_NFIA01000008.1, on the reverse strand, counting down.
AGTTTTTAGTTCTCGGAACTAAAATTACCACTATTGAATGCCATAGGATGTCCCTCTGCCAAAGAATTTTGCAAACAAAAAGCATGAGCTCAAATCTTATTCGTTTCTGAGGTATCGCCAAACACCTTTCCCCAAATAAGTAAAAGCCCATGCAAGAATACATGAGCATCAACTCTATTCTTGGGGATTCTTTTAATTTGGCGATTTTCAGAATCAAGAATAAGCTAACGCTTTATTTGCCGATATGTCGATTCTACTATTTTTCTGTTGGCTCTTTTTCCTTTATTTTGTTTGTAGTACAAATATACGGATTTTACCTTAAATCCTTTCTTATTTCAAAGATAAGACCTTTGTCCCTATAATCAGGCATCTTGAACAGACCAATGTCTCAAACACTTTCTAACTCTATAATTCATAAAGCTATCAACCCAGGCCTTTGTTATTTCTATATTTTGTATTCCATTACCTAATAGATATTAATAACAATATTTGTTAAGTTCATATCATGGTTATGATAATAGGATTTTTCTGTCAAGTTCCTTGATCAGATCATTCGGTTCGTTAAAAGCATATTTGCCGAGTAGATCTTCAAAACGTTCTTTCAGCCGCTTATAATAAACACTTTGCTTGTAGATAGAATAAGACTTGACTTTTGTGTATAATTCATTCAAAAAATCAGGACTTTTTTGCAGTCGATCAACCAGCAATTTTGCGAGCAACAAATCGCAGGTTTGTGTAGGGGTTCCTGTTTTTTTAAGATCAATGACTCCAATATAATAAGGTTCTTTCTTGATTGCCAAATACTCCGATTGATAAAACCTCAACAAAGAGTTAAAAAAACCTTCATCCATCAGCATATCTGCTGTTACAGGACTTTCCAAATTCAATTGCTTTTGCAATTGTTTTCTCAATCGTAGTTCATAACGAAGCAAATAACGATCCTCTACAACTTGATGACCACGCGACTTTATTTCTGCATTCTTATCGTAAAAACAAAGTTGTTTGGGTAATATCCTGCGTCTGTCCGTCCTGAATCCATAATACAAGGAGCCTATTTTCGTATGTCTGTCCAAGGTCGGATGCACGCCTAAACAATCAAAATAGAAAGCTGGATTCTCACAAGTATGATAAGTTTGCGCCAAATCCAACGAAACCACTTGTGCCTTGAATAAATCCAATCCCAAGATTTCCCCTAATTTATAAATGGCCAATGGTATCTCATCATTGGTCAATGTATGCAGATTTGTCCCATACAAGAAAGTCGCTACGCTTCCGACCAAATAAATCCCTTTTGACCTTAATATAACTCTGAAATTCTTGGCATTACCCTCCAAACAGGTACCATGCTTTTTAATATTGGATAATCGCTCCGCAACCTTCACAAATTCCTCATAGGTAATAGGCATTCGAAGACCCACCGTATCATACAGCCGTTTATTCATGGGAGCCTCCTTTCGCTGCATTGCCCAACAATGCTTTTAAATCGCTCAGCTTATACCTCCGCTTGCCCCCAATCTCACAAGGGATCAAATAGCCCCGTTCCTTCCATCGACTTATTGTTGATGGATGCACATTAAGAATCTCGCTAACCTGCTTGGCTGTCAAATACTTTTCTTGCTTTTGAGCAGCAATCTCATCCTCCAGCTCCCGCCGGGTTGCAGCAATCAAATAATCTGCAAATACTTTCAGTTCTCGAATAGATACAGCAACCGTAACATTCGAACCACTGTTCAACAAATCCAATAACATTCCGTTTCATATATCTTTTATCATCAATCCGCCAGACACCATAGGAGGTGACAGCTACCCAACTTCGGGTTTGGCAAATATATGGAATTATCCCCGATAAAAGAAATTAACAAACTGATAATGTTATATTTACAGATATAACTTTTATATTTTTATCTGCCGTTTTTCCCCTATTTTACGGGATAAAACAAGACTCAAAAAATCTTAAATATTTTTTTATTCCCACTACTCAATAGCAGCAACCAACTCTCTTTTCATTTCATCATCAATCGTTCTGTACCTCGCAAAAGCTCTACTCCCCGGGACATGACCAGATAAGGCTCCAACAAGATTTGGATCTTGCACTTTCTTATAAATATTACCGACAAATGTTCTTCGAGCCAAATGCGAGGAAGCAATTTCACTTAGTGGTACCTGCCTCTCCATCCTTGTGGTAGGATCAAGAATGGTAACAAATCTTGTTAAACCAACAGTTTTAAATATCAACTTAATATCATCATTATACTGCTGGGGATAGGTGAAGGGAAGTAGCTTGTTATCTTTCACAACTGGATAACGATCCAAAATCTCCTGCGCCGTTTTATTTAACGGCACCCGCAATGTTTCAGGATGGCCGTCTTTTGTTTTACGGGCAATATATTCAATGGCTCCATCAATAATATTGTCCTTTGTCATTCTGAAATAATCTCCTACCCGACATCCTATCAAACATTGAAACACAAATATGTCTCGTTGAACCGCAAGGTATTGATTCTCCGAAAAATCATATTGATAGAGTTTATTACGTTCTTCGACAGAAATATAGATTGGAGTGCCATAAACACACTCCCCAATAGAGTAATTGACAAATGGATTATTATTAGTTTTCCCCTCTCTGATGGCCCACAAAAAGAACGTCCGAAGTTTCAACATCAAACCACTAATCGTATTTTGTCCTCTGGGCTTTGGAGTCCGACTCTCCGGAACAGCTACATAAAGTTGCGGATACTGATCATAAAACAAATGCTCATCCCGAAGAAATTTATCAAAATTACAGATAGTCTCCGTATTAAAAGTATCCAAGTCCAAAACAAATGAATTCCGGCGAACGGCTATTTCATATAACTCATACCTCTTTAATGCCCTGCCCAACACTTTGCAAGCATTAATTTGAGCCTGTGATACATTTCTTTTCTCCAAAAAATCTTGAAAGACATCAAAGAATGTATATTTTTCTTCAACTTTATATTTTTCAGGATATAAAGCCTTGTCTATTTCAGCCGAAAGCCATTCCGAAGTCAAATCCTGCCTGTAACCTGCATGAAGATACAGCTGATTGATAATCGTTTTTATCCTTGCCACATTAGAATTGAACTCTACCCGCTCTTTGGCATCATATAAGACCTTCGATTTTATCTCTTCCCGTTTGGCATCCCAAAGAGCCGGATTAATCGTCAGTTTACTTTTATAAAAAAGTTGCACTCTACTTCCGTCACTCAAACGGAACCGCACATTTACAGGTTTTGACTTCTTTGTAGAAGTCCTTAAAAAAGCCTTTACAGTCGCCATTCTTTCTTGATTATTGTTGATAATACCTTGTGCAAATTCTCTTCTTTTGCACAAGAAAACTGCAACAATATACAATCATTGTCTTGAAGATGCAACTTTTCAAATTTTTTATTACATTGATTTTCAGCTACAAAATCCAGATTTTCCCATATATTAAGGGCAACTTTCGGCTATTCATTTTTTGTATAGTTATATAATTGTCCTGGGCACCAGAAACCGCGTCAGACGAAAGTTTGACGCGGTTTTTCTTTTTGCGTGTCCGCACCATGTCCGCAATTGCTCCGGCAAGAAAAATTCATCATCTTAAATTGTCTTAATTAACACAAAATGTCAGCAAAATTTTAGTAGGTTTAATATTCTCCTACAACCTCATCCTAGCCCCCTCTATTCCCCGATTTAATATTCCCAAAATCGACTCAAGTATCAACATAAAATTCCATTTACTCATGCTCTAATTTTGAATATGGTAAAATTATCAGGATTATACGCTTAATTTTCAATCGGCAAACCCTAATACCACAAATAGACCTTCTTTTTAAGAAATGTAAATATATCTAGATATCGTTGCATAGTATGCCTTTCTCCTATTTTAACACTCTCATCATATAACATTTGGAGAAATAACATCTTCATTCTAATGGGCATATATCGACCAAACCCTGACAATTCCCACATTTTATCTAAAATCTGAAATTCATCATTCAGCCTTAGCTTTGCCCCTATTTTTACAAATTCTTGAATAGATTTTTTATAATTATCAGGCTCAACGTTATACCGCTTTTCATGATCGTTTCCGCTATTTATAGGAGCATCTTTTATAAATGATTCCAATCCAAAAAACGGAAAATCTTCTGGAATCGTATCTACACCAAACATCCCGCATACACACAAATCTCCCATGGACATTACTTAAGAGGTATCACGCTCATTATATTGACAATATATATACCCAGCATTACTCTTACAGAAATCTTTACATTGTAAGATTTTATACTGGAAATTAATATCTCTAAGAAGAAGGGAGGTATCTTGCCCGTCTTCTTTCATTTGAAGATATTGTTTAAGATTATCATGCAACTTGTCATTTATTTCATCGGGCAACTTAAACCCATAATAATTATCACATGACGACATTCGCCATATTACAGAAATCCAAAAGAAAACAGGAATATCATAAGGGACCTTCTATGTTTCATATCAACTTCGCCATTCCGCACTCCAACGAGTCGGGTTCGTCGTTCAAGCGCTGCTTCTGGGTAGGCTATTCGTTCTCCGACGAGCGCCGATTCGAAGGCAAACACGCCGAGCTGCGTGTTTGGAACCGCGTGCTGACCGAGGAGGAGATCAATACGGAGAACCACTTCTATCGCGTCGATCCCGAATCGGAGGGTTTGGTGGCCTACTGGAAACTCAACGACGGCGCCGGAACGGTGGGTAAGGACTATTCGTCCTATGCGCACGATCTGACGTTCGAGTTCGAACCGGAATGGGTCTCGGTGAATCTCCCCGAATAACAACCAATCGTAAAAACGATAACGACTATGAATACCATGAAATATGTGAACCGGATTCTTCTCTCCTCGGCCTGCTGCCTGGGCCTGGCGCTTGCATCCTGTTCGGAAGAGATAGAAACGAGCAAGAAGTTTGACGAGAGTTGTTTCGACGGGCTGTCGCGAGTCGACGGCATGCTCTCCGACGAATATACCTCGGACAAGGAGCGTCAGCTAACGCTGACCAACGACCGGATCGAGACATCCGTACGTTTTTCCCTGACGCAGCAGGCAGGCAAGGGTGTGGATGCCGTTGTGAAATACGACGCAGACTACCTGGAGACCTACAACCTCGAGCACGGGACGAGCTGCGAGCTCTTCCCCGAGACTGCTGTGGAGATCGCCGGCGAGGGCCGCGTGCTGCTTGCTCCGGACGACAAGCGTTCGGAATCGGTGACTGTGGCACTGACGGCTTTCGACGGGTTCGCTCCCGAGAAGGATTACCTGCTCCCGCTCTGTGTGGAGGTCGAGACCGAGGGTATTACGCTGTCCGAAAGCTCGCACCGCATGGTCTATCGTGTCAAGGATGGCCGCATGAATCTCAGCGCCGACAAGGGACCTGATGCCGTGAAGAACATCGTCTTCTTCGAGCTCGGCGATGCCAACCCGCTCAACGCCCTGGAGTTCCGTCTGCAGGAGAGCGGCAAGCTCTTCTTCGACTACGTGGTGCTCTTCGCCGGAAACATCAACTACGATCCGGCCGGAAACCGCGTCTACTTCTCGCGCAACAAGGAGGTTCAGTTCCTGCTCGACAACAACGAGGAGTATCTGCAGCCGCTGCGTGATGCCGGTATCAAGGTGATCATGGGCGTGTTGGGCAACCACGACGATGCGGGTCTGGCACAGCTCTCCGATCCTGCGGCGCGTGATTTTGCCGCCGAATTGGCTTCCTACTGCCGTACCTACGATCTGGATGGCGTTTGCTTCGACGACGAGTACTCGAATTACAATCCCGATACGAGCAATCCGCTCTTTACCCGTCCGTCGATGGCTGCTGCCGCACGTCTGCTCTATGAGACCAAGAAGGCAATGCCCGAGAAAACGGTCATGGTCTATTATCTGGGTAATATCACGCCCAGCCTTCCGGCTGTTGACGGCATCGATCCGGGCTATTTCGTCGATGTGGCCGTTGCCGATTACAGCACAATTAACCCCGGTGCTTCGCCGATGACGGGTATGCCGCTGAAGAACTGCGCCGGCGCCTCGATTGAGATGAATCTCCTGAAGGGTGACTGGACGACGGCTACGGCCCGCAAGCAGAAGGCGGCCGGATACGGACACTACATGTTCTTCTCGCTCAATCCGGACAACTATGCGATGCGCGGTCAGGTGACGATGGTGCGCAGTGTGGCTTCGGGACTCTACGACGAGACGCTGGACACGGTTTCCTATTATTACGAGAAGGAGAGCACCGAACGCAAGGCTTTGAGTCGTCCCCAGTAATTAAGAATCGTTAAAATCGGATTATCGCAATGAAAAAGATATTATTGGCAATCGTATGCATGGCGTCGGGTTTCTGGGGCTGCTCGGACAGCGATTCGGACAACCTGCAGCCGGCCGACAACATCTCCCTCTCGAAGGAGCTGATCTCGCTGGACTTCGAGGGCGGTACGGACGAGATCGTCGTGACGAGTTCGGGGGACTGGCGGATGTCGGGCTCCTCGACCTGGGCCCATCCCTCGGCTACGGAGGGAAAGTCGGGAGACACGATCGTCTTCACGATCGACCCCAACACGACCGACCGAAACCTTCAGTCGGAGTTCAAACTCTTCACGGGAAGCGCCGTGGCCCGTCTGACGGTGACCTGCGGCGAGGGCTATATATTGTCGCTGGATTCCGATGCTGCGGTTTCGGTACTCCAGGCCGGCGGTGAGTTCGCGGTGAAGCTGGCGACCAATATCCCGCAGGAGGAGTTGAACTATACGTTCTCGGACGGCGGAGATTCGTGGATCGGAGCTCCCGAATTCACGGATCTGTTTGGTGATCTGCTGATGACCTTTACCGCTTCGGAGAACACTGATTACTCGGACCGTGTCAGCACGCTGACCATCTCGGGACATGACCTGAGAGTCGAGGTTGCCGTTTCACAACACCAGCTTGACTATCTCAACGTAGTGGGTGAGACGGTCTTCGAATTCGAGTCGCTTGAAGCTACGTCGTTCTCGGTCGATGTGAAGGGCAATATCGAATACACGGTGACGACCCCCGACTGGATTACCTATGAGAAAGAGCCTTCGACCCGGGCTTTGACGACCGACCATCTGACCTTCCAGGTTTCGGAGAGCACGGAGACCAGAACGGGCTCTGTGGTGATCGCCGATGCCGACAAGCGGTTCGAGTTCACCCTTTCGGTGCGTCAGCTCACGCCGGGTGTACAGATGATTACCATCCCCGACAAGAACTTCCGTCAGCGGTTGAGCCAATACGGCTGGATCAAGATTGTCGATGAGGATTCGTCCGAGGTGATCCCCTATACGGAGGAAGAGGTCAAGCAGAACGACAAGTACTATTATTATATTCTCCGCTGCTCAGGAGCCGGTATCAAGTCGTTCGAGGGTGTTGAGAACTTCCCGTGGGTAACCCAGTGCAACATGGGCGACAACCCCGAACTGGAGTCGATCGATATCTCTGGCCTGGAGCAGGTGAAAACTGTAAATACGAGCAACGATACGATGCTTTCGATGATTAATCTGGGCTCGAATCCCTGCCAATTGTCACAAGGCGGACGGATCGGCATTTCGTCGATGACCATTATTGGTAGCGGAGTGACATCGATCAACCTGACGGCACGCTATATTTCCGGTGACCAGTTGAAGGAACTGGATGTAACGCAGTGTCCGAGCCTGACGTCTATTGACGGTATGGGGCGCGATCAGCTGACCACGATTTACATTACGGCCGAGCAGCAGGGTAAGATCACGCTGAGCAATACTTCGGCAAACTTCGTCGTGAAATAATCGGTACGATACGGCGATTGCTTCAGCAATTGCCTGATGGAGAGGGCTCGACCGCGTTCGGGCCCTCTTTTTTAGGGTCGTTGCGGCGTGTTGCCGGGAGTTGACCCCGTCCGGTCGGACCGCTTCGGACAAAGTGGAGCGCAGGCGCGGAAGAAATTTTTTATTCCAAAATTTTAATATATAACGGCTGAAATTTGATATATTTGCAATAAGAGTCCGGTTCCCGGGGGGGGGCGAAACTTGCCGGTCCCGGCTCCGGAATCCGACAGAAAACGCTATGCAGCGATGAGTGCCCAAGTGATAAACCGGTCCGAGTTTGAGCGTCTGTATGCTCAATACCACCCCCGTTTTGTAGTCATCGCGCAGCGCTATGTCCGCGATGCCATGGTAGCCGAGGATCTGGTGACCGACAGCTTCGTCTCCTTTTGGGAGAACCGTGAACGGCTCGATGGCGATACCAACCACGCTGCCTATCTGCTGACGATCGTCAAGAACAAGTGCCTGAACTGGCTCCATGCCCAGCAGTTGCACCTGCGGGTCGAGAAACAGCTGCAGGGTCAACAATATCGGATGGTTGCAGCCAATATCCTCTCCCTCGAGGCCTGCAATCCGACGGGGCTTTTCGCCGAAGAGGTGAAACGAATCGTCGAGCGGACCCTGGAGAACATGCCCGACCTGACGAGGCAGGTCTTTGAATCGAACCGGTTCAGCGACAAAACCTATGCCGAGATTGCCGAGGAACTGGGCATTTCGCAGCGGCGGGTAACCTCCGAGATGCAGCGGGCCCTGAGCCTGCTGCGCAAGGACCTCCGGGATTATCTTCCCTTCGCGTTCATCCTGCTTTACATCAGCGCCATGCGGGTGTAGAGAGGTGAAATAATTATTAAAAATATTTATTTTGAGCAAAAGCGCATTTCAACCTGTAAGGTCGGTGCGCTTATTTGTCATTATTTATGTATGGAAAAAGAAACTTTGCTTAAATTCCTGAAGTGTGAGACCTCGGCCGAGGAGGAGACCGCCGTGCTGGAGTGGCTCGAAGCCTCCCCCAGACACCGCGAGGAACTCAATGGCCTCGATGCCGCCTTCAGTGCGCTTGTGCTGCATGCTCCCGATGCCGCTACGACCCATCGCCGGCGTTTGTTCGGCAGCCGCCCGTGGGGTTTCCGCCGGGTATTGCGCTATGCAGGGGCCGTGGCTGCCATGCTGGTTCTGATGGCCGGCGGAAGCTGGCTCTTTGTCGCGCAGCAGGTCCGCAGTTTCTCGGAACGGATGAATTCGATCGAGGTTCCCGCGGGCCAGCGTATCAGCATGACTCTTCAGGACGGTACGAAAGTGTGGCTCAATGCCGGAACGACATTGACCTATCCGGCCGTCTTCTCGCATCGCGACCGCCGGGTGGTGGTATCCGGCGAGGCGATGTTCGATGTGGCACCCGATCGGGAACATCCCTTCATCGTCGAAACCTATGCCTGCGACATCGAGGTGTTGGGCACGAAGTTCAACGTGCGGGCCGAAGAGTCGGAGAATCTCTTCTCGGCTGCGCTCATGCGCGGCAATATCAAGGTTTCTAACCGACTCTCTTCGGGGGCCGGCGAGTTGATCTACATGAATCCCGACGACTGTGTGGATCTGGTAGACGGCCACCTGACTCTGAGCAGAATTGAGGATCCGGCGGAGTATCTCTGGCCCGAGGGGATCATCAACCTGCACAGCGCTTCGTTCGAAGAGCTGATCGACAAGTTCGAACGAGCATACGGCATTCGGATCGTCATCCAGCGCAAGGAGCTGCCGCGGATCCGCTGCCGGGGCAAGATCCACGTCTCGGAGGGTATCGACCACGCTCTGAACATCCTCCGGATGAATGCTGACTTCACCTACGAACACGATTACAACCGCAACGAAATCTATATTCGATGATTGTAAAAACCAAGTTACTAACCTAAACCGATTGTCTATGACTTAACCACCCCCATCTCTCCTATTTTCCCCGTGCAGTTGCGGACTTCTAAGTAAGAAAAAGAAAAGGACGGCCGACAGGGCAATGCCGACTGTCCCCAAGGATCGGGCCCGCACTCGTAAGCATCAGTAAATAACCTATTGATCCTTAATCAACAAGATTATGAATAAAAAAAGGATTCAGCAAATCAAACTGCTGATTGCCGCGTTTTTTGCCGTCGGCTTCCTGTCGCTTCCGGGAACGACTCTGGCACAGACCGCTCGCGTGACCGTCGACCTCAAGCAGGTTTCCCTCAAACAGGCCATGCATGAAATCGAGAAGCAAACCAACTATCTGTTCATCTACGACGAAGGTCTCGACCTGAACCGCTCCGTCAATGTCGAAGCCAAGGACAAGACGCTCGGCGAAGTCCTGACCGGACTCTTCAGCGATATGCCGGTCAGCTATACGGTCAACGGCACGAACATCGTGCTGTCGACCCGTCAGCAGGCCCCGAAGGCCGCCGACAACAAGCCGGTTTCGGTGCAGGGCGTTGTCCGCGACAGCAAGGGGCAGCCGGTGATCGGCGCCGCCGTGCTCGTCAAGGGCACGACCATCGGTACGAGCACCGACGTCAACGGTGCCTATGCGCTTCAAGTTCCCCCCCCCACGGCATCGGCTGTGTTAACTATCAACTATTTGGGCTACCAAACGGTCGAGGCGCCCGTAGGCAGCCGCACGCAGATCGACTTCACGCTCCAGGAGGAGTCGCAGCAGGTTGACGCCGTTGTGGTTACGGCCCTCGGTATTAAGCGTTCGGAGAAGGCCCTGTCGTACAACGTACAGCAGGTTTCGTCGGAAGACATCGTGGCCAACAAGGACGTCAACTTCATCAACTCGCTTTCGGGCAAGGTCGCCGGTGTGACGATCAATACCTCGTCGTCGGGTGTCGGCGGTGCTTCGAAAGTGGTGATGCGTGGTGAAAAGTCGATCCTGCAGTCGTCGAACGCCCTCTACGTGATCGACGGTGTGCCGATGTTTGCCCCGACGTCGAGCGCCGGTACGGAGTTCAACTCGCAGGGTACGTCGGAACCCATTGCCGATATCAACCCCGAGGACATCGAATCGATGTCGGTGCTGAACGGTGCCGCTGCTGCCGCCCTTTACGGCTCGGATGCCGCCAACGGCGCCATCATCATCACCACCAAGAAGGGTAAGGCCGGTACGCTGAACGTGACGGTTTCGAGCAACACGGAGGTTTCGATGCCGTTCGTGATGCCGCAGTTCCAGACCCGCTACGGTACGGGCGACCTCTCGTCGAGCGAAGGTTCCGTTTCGCGCAGCTGGGGCAGTCACCTCAATCAGTTCAACTACCGCGGCTACGACCCTGCCGACGACTATTTCCAGACGGGTGTGACCGGTACGGAGAGCGTCTCGCTGTCGACCGGTACGGAGCGCAACCAGACCTATTTCTCGGCTGCTACGGTCAATTCGCGCGGTATCGTGCCGAACAACAGCTACGACCGTTACAACTTCACGTTCCGCAATACGACGTCGTTCCTCAATGACCGTATCACGCTGGACGTGAGCGCTTCGTATGTCAAGCAGAAGGACCGCAACATGACCAACCAGGGTACCTACAACAACCCGTTGCTGGGTGCCTACCTCTTCCCGCGCGGAAACGCCTGGTCGGATATCGAGATGTACGAGCGTTATGATCCCGCCCGCAAACTCTATACGCAGTACTGGCCCGTGGGCGATGCCGGCATGACGATGCAGAACCCCTACTGGATCAACTACCGAAATCTCCGCGAAAACGACAAGGACCGTTACATGCTGAGCGCTCAGTTGTCGTATGACATCCTCGACTGGCTGAATGTTTCGGGCCGTCTGCGTATCGACAACTCGGTGAACGACTACACGGAGAAGTTCTACGCTTCGACCAACACGCAGCTGACCGAAAATTCGAACAACGGCCTCTACGGCATTACCCGTACGCGCGACCGTCAGACCTATGGCGACGTGATGCTGAACATCAACAAGACCTTCGGTGAGGAATGGTCGCTGCAGGCCAACTTCGGTGCCTCGATCTCGGACATGAAGTCCGACGGCCTGAAGGTCCGCGGCCCGATTGCCGACGGCTCGGAGCCGTTCGGCGACGAGAAGGTGGGCCTTGCCAACTTCTTCGCCGTACAAAACCTCTCGCCCAGCCGCACCGAACGTCTGCAGGAGGGTTGGCGCGAGCAGACCCAGTCGATCTTCCTCTCGGCCGAGGTCGGTTACAAGAACACCTACTTCCTGACGCTGACCGGCCGTAACGACTGGCCTTCGCAGCTGGCTGGCCCCCGTTCGAACACCTCGTCCTATTTCTATCCTTCGATCGGTGCTTCGGTCGTGTTGTCGCAGATCATTCCCAACATGCCCGAAAACCTCTCCTATGTGAAGATCCGCGGTTCGTACGCCTCGGTGGGCGTCGCCTTCGAACGTTACCTGGCCAACCCCCGTTACGAGTGGTCGAGCGACCTGCAGCAGTGGGCCAATACGACCCAGTACCCGATCGAGAATCTCAAGCCCGAGCGTACGAAGTCCTTCGAGGTCGGCCTGAACATGCGCTTCCTCAAGCACTTCGAACTCGATGTGACCTACTATAACGCCAAGACCGCCAACCAGACCTTTGACCCGAAGCTGCCCGTTTCGGGATGGTCGAAGATCTACCTCCAGACCGGTTCGGTCCGCAACCAGGGTGTCGAACTGGCTCTCGGCTACCGCAATACGTGGAACAAGTTCTCGTGGTCGTCGAACTACACCTTCTCGGCCAACCAGAACAAGATCCTTTCGCTCTCGGACAACGCCGTCAACCCCGTGACGGGCGAGACGCTGAATCTCTCGCTGCTGAACATGGGCGGCCTTGGCGACACGCGATTCCTTCTGAAGGAGGGCGGCACGATGGGCGACCTCTATTCGCTCGTCGATCTCAAGCGCGACAGCAACAACAACATCTATATCGATCAGAACGGCGAACTGGGCACTCAGAAACTGTCGTCGGACAAGTACATCAAGCTGGGATCGGTGCTTCCGGATGCCAACATGGCCTGGCGCAACGACTTCCGCTGGAACAACTTCAACTTCGGATTCATGGTGTCGGCCCGTCTGGGCGGCGTGGTCTTCTCGCGTACGCAGGCCATGCTCGATGACTACGGTGTGTCGGAGGCTTCGGCCGCAGCCCGCGACCGCGGCTATGTCCTGATCAATGGCAACGACCGGATCGCACCCCAGGAGTGGTACAATACGATCGGCGGTGGTAACTCCATTCCGCAGTACTACACCTATTCGGCTACGAACGTCCGGCTGCAGGAGGCCTCGATCGGCTACACGATTCCGCGTAAGGCGCTGCGTGGCGTCTGCGAGATCACTGTTTCGCTCGTGGGCCGCAACCTCTGGATGATCTACAACAAGGCCCCGTTCGATCCCGAGTCGATCGCTACGACGAGCAACTTCTATCAGGGTATCGATTACTTCATGATGCCCTCGCTGCGCAACATCGGATTCAACGTGCGACTCAAATTCTAAAGACTTACGACCATGAAACATACAATCAGCAAGTTATTCGCCGGAGTCCTGCTGCTCGGCACGGTCTCCTGTACGGCGAATTATCTGGATATCAACTCGAATCCCTATCAGCCGGGAGATCTGACTGCTGACGACTATGCCCTGGGGTCGGCGATGAACTCGCTGGCCAGCGGCGTGATCTCGTCGGATGTCAACACGGCTCAGTTTACCGATGCGCTGATGGGCGGTCCGCTGGCCGGCTACTTCGCTCCGGCAAAGGCCGACTGGAAGAACACCGTTGCGAACTACAACCCCACGGACGACTGGACGAACGTCTTCCTGAAGTCCGACAAGGTGATTCCGGTGATCTATACCAACCTGAGCATCATCTCGACTGTTTCGGAGCAGACCGGTTCGCCCGTGCCGATGGCCATCGCCAACATCATCAAGGTGGCTGCCATGCACCGCATTACCGATACCTACGGCCCGATTCCCTATTCGCAGATCGGTGCCGACGGAAGCATCAACACGCCCTATGATTCGGTGGAGAGCATCTATACGCAGTTCTTCCAGGAACTCGATGATGCAATTGCCACATTGAACGAGAATGCGGAGTACAAACTCGTCTCGACGGCCGACTATGTTTACTACGGCGACATCAAGAAGTGGATCCGTTTCGCCAACTCGCTGAAACTGCGTCTGGCCATCCGTATCGCCGGTGTCAGCCCCGATGTGGCCCGTCAGAAGGCTGAGGAGGCTGTCTCCGATCCCGGAGGCCTGATCGTCTCGAACGAGGACAATGCCGCCTGGCACTATTTCGGAAGTGTGACCAACCCGCTCTACACGGCCGTGAACTACAACCGCGTCTCCACGCACGATGACGGTACGTCTTGTGTCACTACGGGCGATACGCATGCTGCGGCCGACATCATCTGCTACATGAACGGCTACAACGACCCGCGTCGTGACAAGTTCTTTACCCGTTGCGAGTGGCCCGGCCATGATTTCGTGGGCCTGCGTCACGGTATTGTGATCCCCGAGCACTCTTCGGTAGGTCACAAGTATTCGGGCCCGAACTTCAAGGCCGACGATGCCCTGCAGTGGATGAATGCCGCCGAGGTGGCCTTCCTGCGCGCCGAAGGTGTTGCCGTTTATGGCTTCAATATGGGTGGCACGGCCTCCGACTTCTATGAGCAGGGCATACGTCTCTCGTTCGAGCAGTGGGGTGTCGAGGGTGCCGACACCTATCTGGCCCAGGAGGACGCCCTCCCCGAGATCTATGATGATCCGTCGGGCTCGAACGACTACAACGTCCAGCTGTCGACCCTTTCGGTGAAGTGGGAGGAGGGTAGCGTCGAGCAGATGCAGGAGCGCATCCTGATCCAGAAGTGGATTGCCAACTACCCGCTGGGTAACGAGGCCTGGGCCGACTACCGTCGTACGGGCTTCCCGCACCTGATCCCCGCTACGGCTGCCGGCAACATGAGCAACGGCGAAGTGGATTCCAACCGCGGCGCCCGCCGTATGCGCTACCCGCTGGACGAGTATGTCAGCAACGCTCAGAATGTACAGAATGCGGTCTCCACGCTGCTGGGCGGTCCCGACCTGATGTCGACCGACCTGTGGTGGGCCCGGAAAAACTAATCAAGGAAAAACGGACAGATTATGAAAAATATCATGAAAAAAGGCTTGTCCATCTCTGCGCTGCTGGCCGCATCGGCTCTCCTGGTGACGTCGTGCAGCGACTGGACCGAGTATGAAAGCCTCGATGTCAAGACCCCGTCGATGGATGAGGGGCTCTATGCCGACTATGTGGCCAACCTCAAGGCCTACAAGGCCGGGGCACACAAGGTCGTGATGGCGACCTTCGAGAACGCCGTGCAGGGCCCGACCCGCCAGGCTGAACGCCTTACGGTCCTGCCTGACAGTCTGGATTTCATCGCCCTGAACAACCCCGACAATCTCCATGCCGATTACCGTGCCGAGATCACCGAGGTCCGCAAGAAGGGTACGCGCGTAGGATATGTGATCGATTACAGCACCTTTGAATCCGAGTGGTCGGCCATGCTCAAGGAGGATGCTTCACTCACCGAAGAGCAGGCGTTGGCCTATATCTCCGAGCGGACTCAGTCGATGCTGGCCCTGAACGATACCTACGGCTATGACGGCCTGATCTTCAGCTTCAACGGACGCTCGATGGCGAGCATGACCGAGGCGGATCTGGCGCAGTATACGGCCCGTCAGGCTGCCTTCTTCGAGGCCGTTTCGTCATGGCGGACGGCTCATCCCGATGCCTTCTTCGCCTACAAGGGCCGCGCTCAGTATCTTGTCGAAGCCAGCAAACCGCTTCTGGCCGAATGCGACTATATCATTCTGGAGACCACCTCGGCCAACAATGCCTCTGACATGACCATTACGGCAAGTGCGGCGATCGGCAGCGGCAATACCCCCTCCGACCGCTTCGTCATCACGACCGAGACCACGCGTTACGATGACGAGGACAAAATCTACGGCTATTTCGGTTCGGTCGATGCATCGGGCAATTCCATCCGTTCGATCCAGGGTGGGGCCGTCTGGGTTGGTCAGCCGTCGGATTTCACCCGCGCCGGCATGCTGATTCTCAATGCCCAGTACGACTACTACGACAACACGCCGGTCTATTTCCACCTGCGTGAGGCTATCGACATCATGAATCCTTCACCCAAAAACTAATCTTCGCCATGAAATTCGATAAAGCAAAACTGATGCTCTTCCTGCTTGCCGGCCTGGCCTTTACGGGCTGCAAGAACGAGGATGCCGAAGAGCACCATTTCGGGAACAAACTGTATATCTCGTCCGCGGCCGTGACCGACGACCTGCTCATCCGCGACGACATTACCGAAGATTCGCGCACGATTTCGGCCCGCCTGGCTTTGCCGGCCGAGGAGAATGTGACCGTAACGTTCGAGTGTCGCCCGAACATGGCTGCGCAGTACAACATGATCTACGGCGACAATGCCGTGGGCATGCCCGAGCAGCACTTTGATATGCCCGAGAAGGTCATTACGATCGGACAGGGTGACGTGACGGGCAACGACCTGGTGGTGAACTTCCTCAATACGAACGAGCTCGACGGTGACCTGCGTTATGTGCTGCCGGTGACGATCTCCGATATCCGGGGTGTCGACCTGCTCGAGAGCTCGCGTACGGTCTTCTTCGTCTTCAAGGGTGCTGCGCTCATCAACGTCGTGGCCGACATTTCCGAGGTGGCCTTCCCGGTGAAGTGGTCCAGCTCGGTGAACGTCAACAGACTGCAGACGATCACCGTCGAGGCGCTGGTCCGTTCGAAGGACTGGGAGGCTGGACGTGACAACGCCCTGAGCTCCGTTTTCGGCATCGAGGGCTCGTTCCTCGTACGTATCGGCGATGCCGACCGTCCGCGCAACCAGCTCCAGCTGGTGAACCCCAACGGCAACTGGCCTTCGCCCAATGTCGCTCCGGGTCTTCCGGTCAACGAGTGGGTGCACATCGCCGTGGTTTGGGACGCCACCACCGGTGACCGCATCTACTATCAGAACGGTGAAGTCGTGGCTTCCGACAGCGGTGCCAGCGGAACCGTATCGCTGGGCAGCAACTGCTACGTGGGTTATTCGTATGACGATACCCGCTGGCTGCCGGGTGAGATCTCCGAGCTGCGCATTTGGAATGTCCAGCGTACCAAGGAGCAGATCGCTTCGAGCATGTACACCGTTGATCCGGCAACCCCCGGGCTGCTGGCCTACTGGAAATTCAACGAGGGAAGCGGCAACCAGATCATGGATGCCACCGGCAACGGCACGAACCTGACCGGTTCGGGCACGCCCAAGTGGGTGAACGTCGAACTTCCCGAATAACGAGATGTCAAACCGTAATAGAAAGAATCTGTCATGAATATCCGATATTTCAAATTCCGTCTGCTGGCTGTTGCAGCCGTTTTGGGTTGCACGGTTCTTGGAGCCGCCTGCTCCGATGAGATCGTGGCCGGGGATCCCGTCGATGAGGCACCCTATCAGACCATCTACGAGACGAACGGCTTTCTGCTCGACCAGCAGAGCAACCAATCGGTGGTGACAATTGCCCCGACCGGCAAGGAGTATACGGCAACGCTCGCCTTCGGTGTGACTCGGTCCGCTGCCGGGGCGATCTCTGCGACGGCGGCGCTCGACAAGGCTTGGCTCGATACCTACAACTCGGCCAATGAGACCGCCTATGTTCTCTATCCCGAGGCGCTTGTCTCGTTTGCCAACGGCGGCTCCTTCACCTTTGACGAAGAAGATGCGTCGCGCGCTACGGTCGACATGACGGTTGCGCCCTGCGATACGCTTCGTGCCGGTGTGACCTACGCCATCCCGGTGGCTGTTTCGGCCGAGGGCATCTCGCTCAAGGAGAATGCCAGCCACTGTCTCTACCTGATCAACGGAGACTCGGAACAGGCCGACAACTTCTTTAACTGCAACAAGGGCGATGACAAACCCAAAGCTTTCCTCTTCTTCGAGGTGAACGGCACCAACCCGCTCAATGCCCTCTCCTTCAGACTGGAGAATGGCAAGCTGTTGTGGGATGCCGTGGTGCTCTTCGCTGCCAACATCAACTGGGATGCCGCTGCCGGCCGTGCCTACGTGAACTGCAACCCGAACGTACAGTTCCTGCTCGACAACAACGAGACCTTCCTCCAGCCGCTGCGCAAACGCGGTATCAAGGTGCTGCTGGGTCTGCTGGGCAACCACGACCAGGCTGGTCTGGCTCAGCTCTCCGATATCGGTGCCCGAGACTTTGCTGCCGAGGTGGCCGAGTATGTTTACGCGTACAATCTGGACGGCGTGAATTACGATGACGAGTACTCCACGTCCCCCGACCTCTCGAATCCCTACTTCACGTCCCGTTCTAGTCAGGCTGCTGCTCGGTTGTGCTATGAGACCAAGAAGGTGATGCCTGACAAGTTGGTGACCGTCTTCGATTATGGTTCCATGTATGGTGTCGGTGAGGTTGACGGAGTGGATGCCGACGAGTGGATCGACGTGGTGGTTGCCAACTATGGCGGTTACTCTTCGCCCGTTGGTGACATGGGCTATGATAAATGTTCGGGTGTCTCCATCGAATTCAACCTGGGAATCAGCAGTCTGACGACGACCACGGCCCAGCGCATTCTCAGCAGCGGATACGGCTGGTTCATGGGCTTCGCTCTGGCTCCCGAGAACTTTGCGACCTCCTATTCCCGCCTGTCGGGTTGCGAGACGCTCTACGGTTCGCCGCTGCTCTATCCGACGACCTTCTACAAGAAGAACGATACGAAACCCTATGTCTATCCCGATGAACTCGAATAACCACCTAAAACGACTGTAAAAATGAAAAATATTTGGAAACAAACGCTTCTCTCCGTGTTGGCGCTCGGCGGTGTGCTGACGGGTTGCCGTGAGGACGAGGAGTTGAATCTCCCCGGATACCCCGAGAATCCGGTCGGCATCACCATTGCCGGTACGGAGGGCAATGCCTCGGAGGTGGTCGTCAAGGCCACTTATGAAGCGCAAACCGGTACACTGCTCTTTGATGGTGATCTGACTCGTACGTATGTCTTTTCGTTGTCTACACCGAGCCCCGAGGACGCGGTTTTCCGGATTGAACCCATCATCGAGAATATTCCTGAAGAGTTGGTGTCGATCAGTGAAACCGAACTCCGAATTCCGGCCGGTGATATTTCGGCCTCGGTTACTGTAGGATTGGTCGATGATGACCGCAGCTTCATGGACGGGGTTTACGATGCGCAGAACTACACGCTGGGCGTGCGGTTGGCCGGGGCCGAAGGTTCGAAACTGGTGCTTGCACAGAGTGAGGCCAAACTCTGTGTCGAGAAGGAAGCCTACACAATGGTTGCATCGGCCGTGGGCGAGGACGGCAGCCGTACGGCTCTGTTCGAGCGCTCGTGTCTGGATGGTGAGATCGTTACCGAAGATCCGATCAGCTACGAGTATAAGATCGTACTCGACAAACCGGCGCTGAACGACCTGACTTTCACGCTTCAGTCGACGGGTACCCCCGAGGATTACAAGTCGAGCGAGCACTTCTCGGCCGAGAAGGTGACGATCGCGGCTGGCGAGCTCGAGTCGGAACCCGTGACGTGGAGTGCCGAGGATGATTTCCTTGAGGGAAATGATGATCCGGCCTCCTATTCGATCGCACTGACGGCTGTTCTCGACTCCGAGGATTCATCGGTTGTCTTCTCCGAGGAAGAGGGGACCTGCCAGATTACGATTACCAAAACCTTCGATCGGCTTAAGTTCCAGAATGATCTGGATCCTTCGTGGGTCGAGTTCGATACGTCGAACTGGACGACGATTCCCGCTTCCATCGGAAACCAGATCTTCGACAATTCCAATCAGAGCTTTACGACGGAGACGACGGTGGTTATCGACATGCAGGAGACCAAGACTATTGCCGGGTTCCGCGTGGTCGGTTACTCGGGCTGGAGTTTCTATCTGCCCACTGTTTATTCGATCTCGATTTCGAATGACGGAGAAACGTGGGCTTCGCAGGGTCAGTTGACCAGTGATGAATCGCCTACGGATGTTCATTATGTCGGCCTGGTCCGCGAGGTTGAGGCCCGTTATGTCCGTTTTGAAGCCATTGAAGGCTGGAGCTGCTATCTGGCCGAGTTTAACATCTACGGCAAGAATTAAGATTGGTCCGTAAATCCGGTCTGGAGTGTCTGCTCCGACCTGGAGAAGTGAAGACGACGGAGATTTCCCGAAAGGGGAGTCTCCGTCGTCTTTTCGGAGTCGCCGATCGGTCGACGGCTGTCTCTGTTAAGATCTTGTGGCTGTGCGGCTCTTGCACTCCCGGCCGTACGGCCGGGAGCCATGTCGTGTCCGCTCTTCTGACTGTGTGGGGGGGGGTGTCGGCCGGAGTGCAGGCAAAAATCCCGCTGAACTTCTGTCCAACGGGAATGCTTGTGTCTCAGACCAACAAGACGCGAAGAACTGGACTGGCGAATCTCAGACTCTATCCGATTGTCAGAACCCGATATATGAAATACGGAGGGAAGGGGAGCAAGCATCACGGGCTTATGCCGGTTACATCCATAAGAGGCCGACAAGAATTCCCGTTAGATGGTCTTTCAAGGGTTTGCGGAGCAAAAAATTGGCCCGTTGGATCTCCGTGGTGACACGGCGGACGGTCAAATTCAATTTTTCGGCTATCTCCTGATAGGTCATATTGTCCTGTCGGCTTGCAAGGAAAACCCGGCGTGTCAGGGCTGGCATCCGGGACAACTCGCGCTGGTAGATCTCGATGATCTCCTCTTCGAAGAGTCTTTTGACCTGCTCCTCGTTGGAGAGGGTGTTGATACTGGACTCGAGACGCCATAACTTTCTTGTAGAGTTCATCCTGAGCTTTGAGCATCGATTTGCGTTTGCGCAGGTACGAGATACAGCGGGTCCGTACGTAATTGCAGAGATAGCCCTTGATGTTGAAGTCCAAGTCGAGATTCTCGCGGTGCTCCCACAGGTACATGAAACTGTCCGTCACGATGTCGGTTGCCATCTCACGACTACGCTATTGCTGCATTTCACGACTTTTGACAGCTCGAGGTTTAATTACATCTCCGTTTTACCAGTAATAGCCCCTATTATAATAGGGTATCCATATTGATAACCAGCTCCCAAGTTGGTATAATTGTTTGTCACCCAGAAAATATTGACTTGACAATTTTCCGAGCTTAACGTTCGATCGATCAATAATATTGAAAGCAGATCAGGCGATTGTTCGAAAATTCGTTTTCGCGAATATCCACCTGAAATGTATTAGTTATACAGCTCACGTTCCCTCCTTTTATATTCCTAATTCACGTTTTAACCATACCACCATAATGGGATCTGGAATCACAACCTGGCGTTTCTCGATCTCAATAAGTTCTTTCTTGACCAAAGCCCGTTTTACAATACTAACATTAGCAGACGAACCGAGCTGATATTTATGCAGGACCTCCTGTGTGGTAAACTCACTGTGAATACCATCTATAATGGCCCGCAGGAAATTCATTTGATAGGTTGTCAGGCTCTCGGTCTGCTTCTCAAATAACGGAGTATTCTGGTCTATGATATCCTGATATGCGGCTTCGAGATCTTGTTCTGTTGCAACTCTATCCGTATGAATCCATACTAACCATGCCAACTGCTGTACATACGAAGAATGATTATCCACTCTTTGGCAAATCTTCTCAGCCAATTCTTCAGAGATTTGCTTGCCAGTAACTTCAAACCGTCTGCAAATATATTCTATCCAATCTCGCGTACCGATCTTTGACAGATAAACTGCATCTCCAAATTTATAGAACGGGTAACTCTTTTTTTCAAACAGCTCATTCATTAGATGTTTCTTACTCCCGAAAAGACAATAGGATACAGATTTCTGCAATTGCCAAACCGAGCGCAAGCGCTTCTGAAAAGTTTTGGAATCCTTAAACTCTGCAATCTGTTGGAATTCATCAATACAGACAACGATATTGAACCCTTTCTTTTGAGCTATTTTCTCGGGGAGCTGCAGGATTTCATCGATGTCGTTGCTTTTGGGATTTATTTCAAGCGATATGGAAAAATCTGTCATAGTGTCAGGCCCGATTGAGATTTTTGGAGTAATACGGGCCAAGAACAGTTTGGCATTTTCGACCCATTCCTCTAATTTTGAGGAGGTTTGTTTAAGAATTGCAGAAGCGAATGCATTATAGAAATCCTTGTCGCTCCGGCAAGAAAAAATATCAAGATATACAACCTTCAACTGATCGGATTGTACCAGACGACATACTTTCTGCACCAAAGAGGTCTTACCCCAACGGCGAGGAGAAATAAGTACGGTATTGACACCATGACGAAAATTCAACAACAAACGTTCCGTCTCTTTTTCTCGATCAGTAAAGTTATCTCCCGATGTTGCAACACCGAATGTGAAAGGTTTATTTTCCATGTGTACGCAAATTTTATTCTGAAGCAAAAATAAGAAATATTATTATTACTAATAATTTTATTACTAATAAAAAAGTTACTTTTTATCCATTTACAATAAATATTCGCTTGGTAGCGACAAGCCAAAGCTGCCGGATGGACTTTGCGCAAGGTTTGCCGGTGGCAACTCGTTCTGACCTTGCGCGGTCCGTCCGGCGGCATCTCTTTGCGGCAGAAAGGGAAGGGCTACTTGTTTTTAAGTTTGGCGGCGTCGCGTTTGAGTTGCTCCGCCTCTTGGGCTTTCAGCCGTGCCTGCTCGTCGAGGGCCGCCCTTCTGCGTACCAGCCGTTCGTACTCCACGATATCCTTCCGCATCGAATCAATACGCCGCTGATCCCGCTCAGTCTCGAACAACTCCTCCAACTCCGACAGCCGTTTCGGCGACGCCTCGCCCTTCATCAGCACATAGCGATACTTCAGATCATTGTCATACCGGCCGCGGTCGGGGCGCCAGTCTAAATAGAGCCCGACAGACTGCACCGCAATCACGACAAACATCGACATGAAGAGCCAAAAGTTGCGGGTTGCGTCCAGTGAGAACGAGAAACAGTGCTGCACCATCCGCGGCGGCAGCTCCTCGGGAATCTCCATCCCGGCCACTTTCTCGTCGATCTCCGCGATCTGCGTTCCGAGGTCTTCGCGAATCTGCTCCTGCCGCTCGGAGATTGTTTGAAGCAACCGCATGATCGCGTTCGTATCAACGGTTGTTGCCGGCTGTGATCGGGCCTCGGCCAACTCCGTGCGGAGCGTCTTGATCAGGGCCTCCTTCAACTCTTCGTACATCTCGAAGGAGAGCTCTAGGGTGTTCTCTTTCATCTTTTCGTATTTTAGGTTTGTTATCCGATTTTGCGGGAGCGTGCCTCCATGCGGCGCTTGCGCTCCATCAAGGCTACGGCCATCGCCTCGGCCGCCTTGTTGATCAATGCCGTGATGCGGGCGATATGCTCCTCGGGGCTCTCACCCTCACGTCGCTGCATCATCTCGGGTGAAAGGGCAAATGGCGAGTCGAACGGTGGCAGTGGAATCGACCCGGCACTGCCGAGCGACACCGATCCTGCGCCATGGTTTCCGCCTCCTCCAGCGCCTCCCGTTGCGGAGAAGGGGCGCCCGCCTCCGAACAGACCTGCAAAAGCAACCCGGAAGCTCCCGGCTGCCGCCTTGAGTCCTGACATCAGGGTCGTTTGTCGCTGTTGCACCTGGCCGAAGTGGCGATCCAGCTTCGAGAAACTGAAGGCCCGGTCGACCTTCGAGCCAGAAAATTCCAGCCCGTTTTTCGAGAACAGAATGCCCTGCTTTTGATTGGTAGAACCGCAATACTTGTAGCGGACATTGATACCCTGTTCCTTTAATCTCCCTTCCAGTTCGTTCCAGTTCCTGCACTTGGGTAGGCATTCCTTGATCGCATCGTAGATCTCGTACCGGGTCCGGTCGGGCTCACGAAGCCGCTCCCGCCGGACGGCTCCTTGCCCGGAGCCAGATGCAACCCGAAACGTTCGGTCAACTCGCGACAGACCTTCGCATTGCGGAGCTTGATGTTGCGGTCGGGAATGGTCGACCCGTGATCACCTACGCGATTGTAGACCAGATGGCAATGGGGCTGGGGCTGGTCGAGGTGCCGCACCAAAAGGTATTGCGTATCGGTGATACCCATCTTCTGCATGTATTCCTTTGCAATCTGTGTCATCCGTTCGTCGGTGAGCTTCGGGGCATCCTCCGGCGAGAACGACAGGGAGATATGTCCGACGTTCTGCCGCAGACGGGGATTGAGGCGTGCCTGATCCTCGAAATCCTCGACCATCTCCCGCACGAGCCAGGGCGCGGAGCTTGAAGTTACAGGCGGTGTTGCACCGTAGGGTGATGCGGTATTCCTGTTTTCGGGCGCGTCCCAAAGGCGGACGGCCCCCTTTCTTCGGTGTGTTCATGGATTGGAATTTTTGAGTTGAGACCATCGGGATAGGGCCTTGCGGTCGGTTTTTGGCTGACAAAAACACAAACTTGCCTCCCTTAAACCTTCATTCCTCCCTTGGGGCGTAATTGTGGTTTTCGGGATTCAGTCTTTGCCTCTTCCGAATCATCCCGAAGCCGTCTGCGGGCGATCCAAAAGTCGTTGAGATCCTTGTAATCTCGATAGAGTTGCGCGTGGTCGATCACCTGGCTGCGTGGACACCGACGGGTCAGTTCGGCGAGGGTGCGATGTCCCGCTTCGTCGTTGTCCAGAAAGGCATGGATCGTCGGATGCCGTTCGAGGAGAGGGAGCGCCCTCGGCAGGTTGACCACCGAGTTCAGCATCGCGGCGTCGATCCCGAACGGTGCGGGGTGCTTTATCGAGAAGCAGGAGAGGAAGTCCATGAACCCCTCGAAGACAATCACCTTGTCGGACTGGTGATCGAAGGTCGTTATCTGTTTGGGTGAAGAGCTCCCCTTGAAGCGTTCGGATCGCAGCTCCCAGCCTCCGCAGTCATTCCGGAAGCCGATGGCGAAAAAGCAACGGCTGCGGACCTGATAGCGCACCTCCCGACAATACGCCGATGCAATCCCGGGCACAATGCCGCGCGAGGCAAGGTACCCGAGCAGGGCCGGATGGCGCAGCGGTGCATCCGAGAGGATGCGGAGCGCCGGTTGGGAATTCGGGCTCTCGGTCGGCACGGCATAGCGCTCGCAGATACGGGCGGCCAGGAGGCTGACGGTCCCTTCGGCCGCGTGTTGCAGGTGTTCGAAGGCTTCGCTGCGGCTGCATCGCTCCAGGCGCATGATGAGTGCGAGGAGCGTGCCGCCCTCACCAATCCCGAAGTCATACCAGAGATCCTTCTGGTAGTTCACCTTGAAGCTCGGCGTGCGCTCCTCGCGCAGGGGCGAGAGATACATGCCGTAGCCGTTTCGTTCGTACCGGGGCAGAATGCCGCGGCGGGCAAGATATTCCCGGATGGGGATCCGGGGCGAATATGGGGTGGTATTCATCTTTCCGTAAGTTTGTTGAGAAATCCGCGTAAAACGCAGTGAAAGAAAAGGTTGTCGCCTTACAACGTTCTTACACGGCAGGTGGCCCGTAAGTCCGTAAGCGTTGTAAAATTTTGCAAGAGGATTTGTAAGAAATGTAAGAAACAGAGAATAAGCCGAATATCCTTCGCTTCCAACAATCTTACAGGCCGGAGACGTCGTTCAGCAGTTCATCAAGCAGTTTCCGTGTGACGGTATAGATTCGTGCCGTCTTGCTCTCCTCGCGGGTCGAGAGCGTGCGTTGTTGCAGAAAGAACAGCAGCCCCGGGATTTCAGTCTGCATCCGGGCAAGCAGCTGCTGGTCGTCGTGCGTCAGTGGCGGGATACGCCGTACCCAGTAGCGGGTCTCCGCCGCCTCGATCAGCACGGGACTGCGCTCGCTGGAGACCAGCAGCAGAACGGGCAGCCGCTGCAGGGGCCGCAGGTAGAGCAGCTGCAGATAGTCATACCCTATCTCGACCTGCTCGCCGAAGATGTGCGACAGAAAGCCGCGGATGTGCGGGAAATCCCCTTCGGCCGGCTGGAAGGGAATCGGCTCGTAGCGGTTCAGGAAGCCGTGGATCTCCCGCAGGTAGTTCGTGTGGTCGGGAACCGTGCAGAATCCGTCGTACTTCGGAATGCGGGCCAGGTAATCCTTTCCGAAATCCTGGCGCAGGGTCTCGACATTCCACGCCAGTAGGGTCTCGATGCTCCGGCCGCTGCTCAACGGCTGCTGAACCCGCTTGTAGATGGTCGTCTCCACGCGCAGATAGGCCGTGCCGGTCTCCTCTCGTTTAGCGGTCATGGGGACCTATTTGTTGCACATCCGCCACACGATAACGACGCTGCCCGCCATACTCCACGGGGACAAGATAGCCGCTCTTTGCCCAGCGCCAAAGCGTAGAGGAGTCGACACCCAACAAGGCAACGATCTGCTTGCGCGTGTACAGTTCGCCCGTTTGCGGCAAGGCTGGTGAGACCGAGGGCGACGGGACGGCCGCTGTCAACTCCCGATGCCATTGCCGGAGATCCTCCAGACGGACGGTGACATGCACGTCACCGCCCATTTCATACAATTGTTTCAGGTCCATAACTCGATCTTTTATCGAACCCAACAGCAGGTTCGGCAGCGAATATAGCAGGTGCCTCCCCTGCACCTGTTTTTGCAATCAAATCACCGCCGTTGCACCGGAAAACAATTTCATAAATAGCTATTTTACAGGCTATTGCAATCACACACAATCCAAACAAAAAATCCCTGCACCTCATCGGTGCAGGGAATATCGACAGAGAAAGATTCCGCTCCTATTGTTGGATATACTCAATGCCGTAACCGATCCGATCGCCCCGGAGCCGAACCTGAGGAACCGACTCTGGAATCGCTGCCATGCAGGCCAGATAAAGCAGCCGACGCCGTAAAATCAACCGATTCGATTCATCAAGGGCCTCGCCCAGAATTTGATCCGTATAGGTATAGACCGTCGAAAGTGCATTTTCGAGAATTTGTGTCTCCAGGGCCGGATCGCCGGGAATCACTTCGGAGATCGCGACGGTCGAATCCAAGCTCTTCTCATCCGTCGCATCGACTGCGGGTTCCGGATTCTCTTTCACGGTAGAGATCTCCTCCGGGTTGGGCTGCTCACGACGGAAACGACGGAAGAAACGCTCCGAGAGGTCCGCCGAAGTACCCAGACTGAAATAGTAGAGTCCTGCCACGCAAAGCCCCACGGGAACAAGCAACACAAAGGCCATCCAAAACGGGAAGCCCCGCGAAACCATGACGCAGAATAACACGATGAGGAAAAAGATAAGGACACTCGCCACAATCAAACGAACGCCGCATCGATCAACGGCACCGAGACCGTCACCACCCGGTCGTCACGGGTTTTGCGGGGAACATATTCAATGTAGTCCCCGATGATATTGGCATAGGTCATCTTGTAAAGCTCGCTCACCCGGCAGCCGATCATGCACTGAAAGA
Source organism: Alistipes sp. An54 (assembly GCF_002159375.1). NCBI lineage: Bacteria > Pseudomonadati > Bacteroidota > Bacteroidia > Bacteroidales > Rikenellaceae > Alistipes > Alistipes sp. An54. Next base: position 16,403 of record NZ_NFIA01000008.1, on the reverse strand, counting down.
CAAAGATATCGCGCTGCGTCGCCAGTTGCTTGTCATCTCCCATATCCGCCTCGGCCAACTGTTTCCGCTCCTCGGTCGTAATATAGACCGGCGTGCCGTAAACGATCTCCGCGATCTTATACTGCTTGAACGGATCGTCCGACGGATCAACTTTTCAAGCCACTCCCGCGTAACGGTCGATTTATCATCGGTTGTCTCAATCGTGTGCTCGATCACGTCGACCAGCTCTTTCAGTTTCGCCCGCTTGGACAGCAGAGCGTTCCGCTCCTCGCCCGGGATATTCGGAACGTTGATGTCGTTCTTCTTGCCCCAGCGTTTGCGGTCGATCCAGATGCCCGACGGTACACGCAAACGCAGTTCCCGCGAAATGTAAACCCGAAAATTGACCTGAGACTCCCCGGCACTGTTCGCTCCCTGAGCCAATACATACGTGACTTTTGCCATAGACTCACCATTTGATGCTTTGCAAGTATATGATTGATATTTGAATACAGCAACAAATCCGTGTCCGCACCGTGTCCGCATTTATGAAAAATGCCTAAAACAAGAAAGATCAATATTTATTCGTATGAATATTAAAATACTATAATACAAATAGTTATGAAACAATGTAAAATTCAACGGGACGGCAGGCCATCCAGGTCGAGGTAACACTGCCGGCCGGTGTAGGCATAGAGCAGCATGGGGAATTTGAGCTCCTCCATGCAGGTTAGCCGTGCATGGAGAGACGTTCGTCTGGCGGCCGGCATTGCCATTCCGATCCTCTTCCTGCTGCTGCTCTGAAGCCGCTGTCCGGGAAGAGCTCACCTCCCGGGCTGCAGAGGTCGCCACGGAGGGCTGACAACAAAAACGGGACGATCCCCAGAGGTTCGTCCCGTTTTTTCATGCATTGCGTCCAGACATCAGGCTCCGGCCTGCGTCACCTTCAGACGGAAGAGCTCGACTCCGTTCTGACCCGTCAGCAGGACATCCAGCGAACGGTCCGAACCGGTCTCATTCGCCGAGGAGGGATAAACAGTCCAAATCCTATCTACACCACGATACTGGGAGTCAAGCCACGGCTCCGAAACTTCGGTCGTCGTGCCGACCTCGACAAACTTCACCTCACAGCTACCATTGGCTTCCACACCAAACACCAGCTTGGAGGCTGTGGATGCATCCTTCTGGAACGAGACTGCATGGGGAGACTGATACACCTCGGTACAATCCGCATCCATAACGATCGCCGATGTCGCCAGAGGCATATCCTGATTGACATGGATCACGAAGGGCTCCGCATTTCCCGACGAAATCTTGACCATCGCACCACTCTGCATCGAAAATGCCGCATTGGGCTGAAAAGTGAGAATCAACGCCTCGCCGCTTGCGCCCGAAGGGGTCTTGATCGTGCAATAGGCCGGGAGGGCTTCCTCATTTTCAATCGGATCACCTCTCCAGTCGCAGAATATGGCCGTCCACTGATGGGCCGTGGTGGTCACCGTCGTTATCGACACGTCACCGCCCGCAGCCGGTGCCATGAACGTATAGGAACCATACGAATCCGCAGCCAACGAAATCGACATTTCGGTATTCTCCGGCTCAATGAAGTCCTGCTTCACGGTAAACTCAATCGGCGTGAGCGACCCCGCCTGGATGGCATACGTGGCCGTGCGGAATGCCGTACCGTTGTTGTCGCTGGCCTCGACCGAGATCTCCGAAGCACTCTCCACCTTCACGATGCACCAGCCGGCATCGGCCTCGTCGGCCGAAGCCTTGACCTGCGAAACCCGGATCTCCGAAACCGCGGCATCGGTCAAGATCTCGATCGTCTGCTTCTGGCGCGTAGCCGGGAAGGTGAGGGCCACCTGGGCCGGATCCTTGAGTTCAAGACGGGTTGCCGCCGGCGCCACATCCTTGTTATCGTCGCTGCTGCAGCCGACGAATGCCAGTGCCGCAAGGGCCAGCACCGGGGTCAGAAATTTCACCTTTTTCATAACCTGACTTTTTTAGGGAATCATTATCGCTTATTTCACATTCTCGAAGGCCGACTCGATCTTCAGAATCTGGTAGGCGTAGAAATCGCGCGTACGGCTGTCGCCCGATCCGCGACGCTGGCGGTAGAGGTTCAGCACGCGGCGCAACGTGGCCGTATAGAGCGGCTGCCCGACCTGCATCGAAAGGGCCGGACCCTTCATGTCGTGGCGGTAATAGGAGATCTCGCCCGCCGAAGCCGCATGATCGTGGTTGCACTCCGGGTGGTTGCAGATGAACGGAGGCAGCGCCTCGTCGGCCATCCGGGCCAGGGCGGCCATCGACTCGTCTTCCGCAGCCGTTCCGTCGACATAGGCGCTCAGCTGCAGCTCCGTACCCGAGGGGCCCGTCAGACCGCTGTTCTTGAGCAGCGACGCAACGGCCGCTCCCTGCAGGTTCATCTCCTCGATGGTCAGCGAACCTCCCCGGAGAGCCGAAGCGAAGACCGTCTTATAGGCATCGCTCAGGTAAGTGTCCACACGGTAGATATTCTCCTGACCCGAACGCTCGCCCTGATAGATGCCGCCCAGCGTCGCCGGACTGAAGATCTTGTTGGCCACGCTGGCTGCCGCATTGTCAAGAATCGTCGACGACTGGCCCAGCTTGTCCATCATCTCCTGCGGCAGCAGCCACGACCGCGCCGTGAGCACCTGCTCCACCAGCCAATCCATGGCCGCCTTCTGACGCTCGCGCGGCAGGTAGCTCATCGCACGCAGCGGACGGCCGTCCTGTACCAGATCCTTGTACACCACGCCGCCCAGGTAGGGCATCACATGCATCAGATAACGCGTATATTGTCCGATCACGGCCGAATACATCGACTGGATCTCCTTGTAGTCACGATTCTCCTCGGCAAACCACCGGCAGAGATTCGCAATGATATACTTGCAGTTCTCAACGCCGTAGTTGCCGGCCTTGATGTGGTCGTTGCCCAGATCCTCCGACTGGTCGGTCGGGTCGCGCGTCAAGAAGATCTGCTGTGCACCGAACTCGTACATCGGATCGTCGTTGTGTGCGGCGATCAGCGCGTTGAGCAGCGGAAGCTCCTCCTCCGCATCGCGCGTCTGCTCGAAGATGCGGTAGCCCCAGTTGATGGCGTGGATGTCGTAGACGCCGATCACGGGCGGAACCATCCGTACGCCCCGTTCGAAATCACCCCGCTGGGCAATGTAGTTGTTGCGGGCGTAGTCCATGATCGAGGGGGTCGTACCGTACTTCTGCGTGAACGACGGGCTGCGCAGCGAATCCACCGGGAAGGCATAGCTGGCTCCCATGTTGTGCATCAGTCCCAGCGTATGGCCCACCTCGTGGGCAGCCACGTAACGCAGCGACTCGCGCATCACGTCATCGTCGAAGACCTTCTTGCGCACTCGTGGATCGGCGGCGCTCGTCTGGGCGAAACGCCAGTTGTGAACCAGCGAGATGACGTTGTGATACCAGATCACGTCGGCCACCAGAATTTCGCCCGTCCGCGGGTCCGTGTAGCTCGGGCCCATGGCATTGGCCACGTCCGTCACGGCATAGCGGATGCAGTTGTAGCGGATATCGTCCGGATCGAACGACGGATCGTCGGGATAGTCACGCGCCTCGACCACGTTCTTGAAGCCGGCCGCCTCGAAGGCCTGGTTCCAGTCCTCGATGCCCTGCTTGACCGCATCGCGCCACTTGTCGGGGAAGGCGCTGTCGACGTAGAAGACAATCTTTTGGGCCGGTTCGACCGGTTCGCCGCGGTAGTACTTCTCCCACTCGCCCTCCTTGGGCTCCACGCGCCAGCGGTGGATCATCGCATGCGTGAGAAGCTTGTCCTCCGACGAGGTGTAGGTGTAGAACTTCGAGCTGAAGTAACCCACCCGGTTGTCCTGGTAGCGGATCTTCATCGGCTCCTCGGGCAGCTCGAGAATCGAGCGCCGAACGGTCACCGTATAGCCGTTCGATTCGGTCGAATAGTTCAGGATGCTCGTAATCTCGAGGTTCTTCTCGAAGACCTTCACCTCCTTGAGCTTCGATCCCGAGGCGTCGTACGTCGCTCGCATCTCGCCCGGGACCATCGGGCTCTGACGGATCGGCGTCAGCAGCTTGTCGTTCGAAACGAAGAACGACGTCACGTCAATGAGCAGCGTATCGTTGCGGCTCGCCTTGATCTTGAAGGTCCGTGTGATGGGATCCTGCACGTTGCGGCGGAACGAACGCTCGATCGGGTCGTTCGGTGCCACCCGTGCCCAGTGGTTCACCTTGTGCAGGTAGACGTTCGACGTATCGGCCGAAAAGCGGATCATGAAGGGTTCACCCAGCATCTGCCCGGCGACAAAATTGGCATTCTGACTGATCTCCGAAACCCGGTTGGCCAGCAGATAGCTGCCCTTCAGGTTGCGCGGCGTAATGGCCAGCAGCAGTTCGCCCTTCCTGGTCACGTAGTAGTCAAACAGGCCCGAACCCTTCTGGGCCCCCTTGACCGCCTTGTCGAACTTGTCCTCCTTTTTCACGGAGTCGGCCTTCTCGGTCTGCTCCATCTTCTTTTTCTTGCGCGAGAAGGGCCAGATCTGCTCGGCTTGCAACGGGCTGCAGGCCAGCAGTACCGCCGCCACAGCCAGAATCAACTTCCTGTTCATCTCTTGTAGCTTGTAAATAATTGATTATGAAATTATTGAATTTAAAGTTCCTTAAGCCACAGCGACCGGATGGATTCGAAACCCGACCAGTCGGCATGTTTGTCGGCCGTCAGAGGGTGCGAAAGTCCCGACAAACTGTTTTTTAGGATTTGGCAATAGGCAAAATCTGGTGTTGTCGCTTTAAAGTTATATGTTTAATTTGGAAATAGCAAAATCAGTCGCTCCGGGACCCGGGCAAAAAAGCTATCCAAAAGGGCTTCTGAGGCAGTTTGTGGACAAAAAGTCATTCCTTCGTTTCATCCAGAACCCGAAAGCGCAAAATCGCCCTGTCCCGTTACGAAATAAAACCGAATCCAAAGCCCGGAAGCGTTTTGTCCGATCCGCCCATTTTACTACCTTTGTAAAGCGTCCGGACAGACGACTCCGAAAACGGCGGATCCGGTCTTCCGAACGCGCCAAAGCCCAACGGACCCTTAACCAGCCACGACATGAAGAAAAAGACGCTTCTGCAGGCGATGCTCGGCGCTGCCGTCGCCCTCTCGTCCTGCTCGCACGACACCTCCGTCACTTCGCCCGACGGCCGCATCCGGGCTCAACTCTCGCTCGACGAACGGGGAGTCCCCGCCCTAAGGATCGACGTCGACGGGAGCCCGCTTCTCGAAGCCCCGCGGCTGGGACTCGAGGCCGACGGACTCAACCTTGCCTCGGGATTTACGGTCGAACACGTCGAGCGGCAGTCGCTCGACGTGACCTGGACACAGCCCTGGGGCGAAAACCGCCGGATCCGCGACCATCACAACGAAACGGCCGTGACGATGCAGAATCCCGAAGGGGTCGCACTCACCGTGCGCGTGCGTCTGTTCGACGACGGACTGGGATTCCGCTACGAATACCGCACGCCGACCGACTCGCTCCGAATCACCGACGAACACACGACACTCCGTTTTGCACAGGACGGCCTCTCGTGGAGCATCGACGGCAGCTATGAAACCTACGAACTCCCCTATCGCGAGCAGCCTCTGTCGGCCGTCGAACGGGCCAACACCCCCTTCACGTTCCACCTCGGCGAACTCTACGGTTCGATCCACGAGGCGGCGCTCTACGACTTTCCCGAGATGCATCTGCTGCGCGAGGATCCTCTCTCGTTCAAGGCCGAACTGGCCCCGCTGCCCGACGGCGTGAAGGCCCGCGTCAAGGGGTGTTTCGTCACCCCGTGGCGGACGTTGCAGATCGGCCGCCGGGCCGTCGATCTGATCAATTCGGCGCTGATCCTGAATCTGAACGAGCCCTCAAAGATCGACGACACCTCGTGGATCCGGCCCCAGAAGTACGTCGGCGTCTGGTGGGGCATGCACCTCGGCACGCAGGTCTGGACCCAGGGCCCGCGCCACGGCGCCACGACCAAGAATGCCCTGCGCCACATCGACTTCGCCGCCGCGAACAACATCCAGGGCGTGCTGTTCGAGGGTTGGAACCGCGGCTGGGAGAACTGGGGCGGAAACCAGCAGTTCGACTACGTGGAACCCTACGCCGATTTCGATCTGGAGCGCATCGCCCGCTACGCACGTGACAAGGGCGTCGAACTCTGGATGCACAACGAGACCGGAGGCAACATCCCCGACTACGAGGCTCAGATGGAACGGGCCATGAAGCGTTATGCCGAACTGGGCATCCACACCCTCAAGACGGGTTATGCCGGCGGATTCAGGGACGGATACTTCCACCATTCGCAGTACGGCGTGCAGCACTACCAGCGCGTCGTGGAGCTGGCCGCCAGGTACGGCATCATGCTCGACGTCCACGAGCCGATCAAGGAGACCGGCATCCGCCGCACGTGGCCCAACATGATGACCCGCGAAGGGGCCCGCGGCATGGAGTGGAACGCCTGGTCCGAGGGCAACTCTTCGGAGTATCTCTGCACGCTGCCCTTCGTGCGGCTGCTGAGCGGCCCGATGGACTACACGCCCGGCATCTTCGACATCTACTACGACCGCGCCAAGGCCGATCCGGGACGCATCCAGTGGAACGGCGACAACTCCCGCTGCTCGATCAAGACGACGCTCGCCCGCCAGATCGCCAACTGGGTGATCATCTACTCGCCGCTGCAGATGGCCGCCGATCTGATCGAAAACTACGAGGGGCATCCGGCCTTCCGCTTCTTCCGCGACTTCGACGCCGACTGCGACTGGTCCGAGGCACTGCAGGGCGAGATCGGCGACTGGATCGTCGTGGCCCGCCGCGCCGGCGAACGCTACTTCCTCGGCGCCGGCACCAATGCCGAGGCGCGGACCGTCGTCCAGCCCCTCCGGTTCCTCCGACCCGGGGTGACCTACACGGCCCGCATCTACGCCGACGACCCCGCCTCGGAGCTCCGCACCGCCTACCGCATCGAGGAGCGGCAGCTGACCTCGGCCGATTCGCTGCGCATCGTCATGGCCCCCGACGGAGGGTGTGCCGTGACCTTCGAGCCCCTCGGCAAATAGACACGGGAGAGGTCGGCAACAGAGTCCGGCAGCGGGGCCCCTTCTTCCCTCCCTGCAGAGACGGCGGGCGGTAATGTCCCCCCCCCCAAAAAAAACGACGGCCCGGAAACAGATTCCGGGCCGTTGCCATACGTTTTCCATATCTCGGAGACTATGCCTGCTCTTCGGCCGCCTGCTCCTGCGCCTCCTTTTCGGGGTCGTGCGAGAAAGGAACCACCCACGTGAGGATGAAGGCCGGGATCGTGGCCAGCAGCGACCACAGGAAGAAGGCCCGATAGCCGACGGCATCGCTGATCACACCGCTGATCATGCCCGGAAGCATCACGCCGAGGTTGGCCAGCGCCGTACCGAAGGCATAGTGGGCCATCTGGTGTTTGCCGGGTGCCACCTGCTGCATGATGAAGAGCGTCAGGCCGACATAACCGAAGCCGTAGCTGAAATATTCGAAGACGATCGCCGCGCAGACCATCACCGGATTGGAGGGCTGCAGCCATGCCAGCAGCGCATAGACCGCAAACGGCACGTTGAAGATGCAGCACAGCGGGAAGAGCGCCCGCTTCAGTCCGCGCCACGAGATGAAGTATCCGCCGAGAATCGACCCGATGACGAAGGCCGCCACTCCGAACGTGCCGTAGTAGAGTCCGATCTGGCTCTTGGTCAGCGCCAGCCCCTCGTCGGCAATCGGCGCCTTGAGGAACAGCGGCACGATCTTGATGACCAACCCCTCGGCAAAGCGGTAGAAGACAATCCACGCGATATAGATCCAGATGTAGCGTTTGCGGAAGAAGAGCCGGAAGACCTCCCACGTCTCGCGCATCGTCGAGCGCAGATTGCCCCCCGCCTGCACCGTGGCGGCTCCGCCCGAGGGGAGGATCCGCAGGTGGTAGATGCCCAGCAGGAAGAGCAGCGCTCCGCTCGCCCCCATGATGATCATCCAGGCGTAGAGCGATCCGAAATGTTCGTCGAGAACGCCCGCCAGATAGACCAGACCGCCCATGGCCGTCACCTTGGCAATGTTGTAGAAGGCCCCCTGCCAGCCGATATACTGCGCCTGCTGCGTGGGGGTGAGTTCGTGGATGTAGAGGCCGTCGAGGGCAATGTCGTGGGTCGAGCCGCTGAAGGCCAGCACCGCCATGATCGCCACCACATAGGGGAAGAAGTTCGGCAGCGGAAGCGCCATGGCCACCAGCGCCAGCGATACGCCCGATAGCAGCTGCGTCGCCACGACGAAGAACTTCTTCGTGCGGTACATCTCCAGCAGCGGACTCCAGAAGGGCTTCAACGACCACGGAAGAATCAGCAGCGAGGTCCAGAAGGCCACCTGCGCATCGCTGATCCCGAAATCATTGAACATGATCGGGGCCACCAGGCTGAGCATGATGAAGGGCAATCCCATGGCAAAGTAGGCCGTCGGGACCCATGCAAGGGGAGATACTTTCTTCGGAGTCATAAAGGTTCAGGTCAACGTTTCCGACGCAAAAGTAACCAAAAAAAACGTCCGCACAAAACTCCGCCCCGGCAAACACCCTAACCGGCAGCCGCTTTCCGGCAAAAGAGAGCCCGTCCGGCCAGGCGGAGGGTTCCGGTCGATCGTCTGACCGGGCTCCGCAACCGCCCGAACAAGGCCGCCGCCTCCGGGGCGGGATTCACCCGCACGGGATACATCAGCGGCAATGTAGCATACCGCTTCGGCGGAACGGAAAACGCCCCGCAGAGATCGCCCCGCAGAGATCGCCCCGCAGAGACGCATCAGAGCATCTTTCGCACCCAGCGGAAGAGCCGGTAGGGCGGATAGCGGAACGGCAGGTCGATGCGCCCTGAAACCTCCAGCATCGAACGCCGGTGCGAAAAGGCCTCGAAACTCTCCCGACCGTGATAACGTCCCATGCCCGAGTTGCCCACACCGCCGAACGGCAGATGATCGTTGGCGAAGTGCATGACCGTATCGTTCAGACAGGCTCCGCCCGAGGTCGTGCGCGCCAGAATCTCCCGTCCCGTCTCCTCGGGACCGAAATAATAGAGTGCCAGGGGCTTCTCACGCGTCGTGACGAACTCCACAGCTTCGTCCGTCGTCCCGAAGATCAATACGGGCAGCACCGGACCGAAAATCTCCTCCTGCATGACCGGCCATTCGGGATCGACATCACCCAAGAGCGTCGGGGCGATGTAGCGTTCCGCGGCATCGGTCTCTCCGCCGAAGAGGATCCGCCCCCGCGTCAGGTAACCGGTCACCCGTTCGTAGGCCCGTTCGTCGACCAGCCGCGCATAGTGCGGGCTGCGGCGGGGATCCTCGCCGTGCAACTGTCTGACGGCGTCGGCAAAGGCCCGGACAAAGTCGTCGCGCAGCGTACGATGGATCAGCACGTAGTCGGGAGCCACGCACGTCTGACCCGCATTGAGGCTCTTCCCCCAGGCGATGCGCCGCGCCGCAATCCGCAGGTCGGCCCCGCGGTCGACGATACAGGGGCTCTTGCCGCCCAGTTCGAGGACTACCGGGGTGAGGTGCTCCGCCGCGGCCCGCATCACGACGCGTCCGAGGGCCGGGCTCCCCGTGAAGAAGATCACGTCCCAGCGCCGGGCGAAGAGCTGCGTGTTGACCTCGCGTCCGCCCTGCACCACGGCCACATACTCCTCGTCGAAGATCTCCGCAATCAGCCCCTCCAGCACGCGGGCCACGTGCGGCGTGTGGGGCGAAGGCTTCAGCACGGCGGTACAGCCCGCCGAGATGGCCCCCACCAGCGGATTGAGCAGCAGCTGCACGGGGTAGTTCCACGGTGCAACGATCAGCGCCTGCCCCAACGGTTCGGCCACGATGCGGCTCCGCGCCGGCTGCAGCTTCATCGGGGTCGGTCGCCGCTCGGGACGCATCCATTCGCGCAGGTGGCGCAGATGCTGGCGGATTTCACTGCGGATGATGCTCAGCTCGGTGAGGATGGCCTCCTCGTGCGACTTGTGCAGATCCTGCCACAGGGCGTCGCACAGGCGACCCTCCCAGTTGACCAGAGCGGCATCGAGCCGGCGCAGCATCGTGCGGCGGAACTTCTCCGGGCGCGTGGCGCCCGTGCGGAACCAGGCTTTCTGGGCGGCGGCCAACGCCTCGATGCGGGCCGCAGGGGTATCCGTAAGGGTCATGATTTCGGATTTTACGGCTTATGGCAACCTACAAAGGGAGTGCCGCAGCGCATGTGTGTGGCACTCCCCCTTTTCGTGCGGGACTACTTCTTCTCCCGGAAGATATTCAGATGGGCCAGCAGCGGATTGCGGCGGTCGAGCATCACAAACTCGGCCAGCAGCAGGACAAGCGCCGCGATGAGCAGGTACTGATACTGCTCGTTGAACTCCTCGAAACGGATGGTCGACAGTTCGGTCTGCTCCATGTCGTTGATCGCCTTGACGATCTCGTCCAGACCGATCGACTGCTTCGTGGCGCGCACATAGGCGCCGCCCGTGATGTCGGCGATCTTGGCCAGCATCTCCTCGTTGAGCTTCGAGACGACCATTTCGCCCTTCTCGTCCTTGATGAACTCGCCGTCGATCTGAATCGGTGCGCCCTCGGGGGTGCCGATGCCGATCGTGAAGATCTTCACCCCCTGCTGGGCAGCCCGTTCGGCCACGGCCAGGGCGTCGTCCTCGTGGTTCTCACCGTCGGTGATCAGGATGATGACCCGTCCGTGGTTCTGCTCCGTGTCGCCCGAGAACGAGAGCAAAGCCTGCTCCAGGGCCTTGCCGATAGCCGTGCCCTGTTCGGAGACCAGCGAGGGATCGATCCGCCGGGCAAAGGCCTTGGCCATGCGGTAGTCCGAGGTGATCGGCAGCTGGACCTTCGGTTCGCCGGCGAAGACCACCAGCCCGACACGGTCCTGCTCAAGGCCGTCGAAGAGTTTGCCGATGGCGTATTTCGTCCGTTCGAGCCGGTTGGGTTCGAAATCCTCGGCCAGCATCGAATTCGAGACGTCGACCACGAGCATCATTTCAATCCCCTGGGTCTTCTCCTCGCGGAGTTTCGACCCGAACTGGGGACGCGCCGCGGCCAGAATCAGACACAGAACCGCCCCCAGCAGCAACAGAAAGCGCAGCGTGACACGGCCGGTCGAGACCTCGGGCATCAGCTCCTGCAGCACGTCGGGATGACCGAAGCGTGCGATCCGCCTGCGGCGGCTGCGGGCCACAAGCCAGAAGAGCGCCACCATCACGGGCAGCACGACCAGGAGCCAGAGATATTGCGGATTGGCAAAACGAAACATGACGGATGCTTTTTACGGAATACGTTTCAGAACGAGATTCGACAACAGGAACTCCACGAGCAGCAGGGCCAGCGCACCCAGCACCCAGCCGAGGAACTGTTCGTGATAGGCGACGTGTTCGAAAACCTCGACCTTGCTCTTCTCCAGCTGGTTGATCTCGTCGTAGATGGCCTTGAGCTTTTCGTTGTCCGTAGCGCGGAAATACTTGCCGCCGGTCATCTCGGCCATGGCCTGAAGGGTCTTCTCGTCGATCTCGACCTTCTGCTGCACGAAGGTGATGTTGCCGAACATGTCCACGGCCGGATAGGGGGCCGTACCCATCGAACCCACTCCGATCGTATAGACGCGGATGTTCTGTGCCCGGGCAATCTCGGCGGCGGTCATCGGGGTGATCTGTCCGCGGTTGTTCACACCGTCGGTCAGCAGGATGACAACCTTCGACTTGGCGTCGCTCTCGCGCAGGCGGTTGATGGCCGTGGCCAGACCGTTGCCGATGGCCGTACCGCTGTCGTCGATCAGGCCGCTGCGGATCCGCGCCAGCAGCGTCTGCAGCGTACTCTGGTCGGTGGTCAGCGGGCTCTGCGTGAAGGCCTCGGCGGCGAACGCCACCAGTCCGATGCGGTCGCCGTAGCGGTCGGCGATGAACGATCCGGCCACCTCCTTGGCCGCCGTGATGCGGTCGGGCTGGAAGTCGCGGGCCAGCATCGAGGCCGAGACGTCGATGGCCAGCATGATGTCGATGCCCTCGGTGTTGGTCGAGACGTTCTCTTCGACATCCTGGGGCCGGGCCAGCGCCACGATGAGCAGCGAAAAGGCCGCGGCGCGCAGCACGAAGGGCAGATGCCGCAGGTAGTAGCGCACCGTGCGCGGAGCCCCCGCGACGCCCCGGACGGTCGAGATCTGAATGGCCGCACCGCCCTGCAGCGTCCGCCACACGTAGTAGCCGACCATCGGCACGAGCAGCACAAGCAGCCATAGATAATGGGGTGAAGCGAAATGCATAGTCTACAAACGTTTTTACCAGTTTTTCCGGCCGCGAACCACCACGCCCTTGGCCTTCTCCTTGAGCTTCTCCTGCGTCTTGTCCTCCTGGGCCTGGATGGCGTCGAGCATCTGCTCCTGCTCCTGCGGCGAGATGCCCGAAGGCGTCGGCTGACCCTCGCCGGGTTTCTGCTCGCCATTCTGGTCGGGATTCCCGTTCGGATTCTGCGGCTGGTTCTGCTGCTGATCCTTGCCCGGGTTCTGCTGCTGCGGATTCTGCTGCTGTTGCTGATCCTTGTTCCGGCCCTGATTCTGGTTCTGACCCTGATTCTGATCCTTGTTCTGCTGCTGATCCTGATTCTGGTTCCGGTCATTGCCGCCTCCGCCGCCGTTCTGGTTCTGGTCCAGAAGCCGCTTGGTGTAGGCGTAGTTGTACTTGGTCTCCATGTCCGCAGGATTCAGACGCAGCGACTGCTTGTAGCTCTCGAGCGCCTCTTGGTACTTTTTCTGTTTGAACTGGGCGTTGCCGAGGTTGTAGAAGGCTTCGGCACGTTCCGTGTCGCTGCGCAGCGTGTCGGCCGCGGCCTGCTGCATGGTCTGCTCGGCACGGTCGAAACGCTCGGCCTTGTAGAGGGCGTTGCCCAGGTCGTACGTCGCCTCGAACAGCCCCGGTGCGGCCTTCAGCGCCGCCTCGTAACGCTGGATCGCCGTTTCGTACTCCCCCTTGTTGTACTGCCGCGTACCCTTGCGCACGAGCGAACGCTCGGGCAGCTGCTGCGCCTGCACGCCGGCCGCCGCAAAGAGTAGAACGAAGGTAATGGATAGTATTCTGTACATCGTTGTTGCGTTTAATTCTGCATCGGATCCTCCGGCGGCTGGACCGTCGTCTCCTCGACGAGCTTGGTCTCCTCGACGAAATAGTAGGCCTTCAGATAGTCGGACTCGTTCTGCTCGGCATCGGGCGTCGCCTTGGCAAACTTCACCAGATCACCGTCGCGCAGGATCGACTCCATATCCCGGCGGGCCTTGTCCGGAAGCTCCTCACCGCGCATCGCCGCGATGATCTCGTCGGAGGTCATCTCCATGGCACCGATTCCCCACCGTCCGGCGATGTAGGTGCGCAGGATGTCGGTCAGACCCGAATAGTACTGCTTGTGGCGGTTGTTCTGCCAGAGTTTCTGGTTGTGGAGCGCCTCGAGGGCCTGGATGGCGGCCACGTGCGGCGGCAGCGGCGGCGCCGGCTTGAACAGATCGCCGAATCCCTTGCCGTGTTTGGCCAGCCAGCGGTGAAGCCCCCACGCCCCGGCCGCCAGAATCAGCAGGACAAGAAGCCCCCACAGCAGGTAGCCCCGGATCTCGCTCAGCCGGAACGGAAGCGTCTTCTGCCCCTTGAGGTCGTAGATCGACTGCGAGGTGGAGTCGATCTGGAAGGTCGCCACCTCCAGATAGAGCGAATCACGGCTGCGGAGCGTATCGAGGATATTCTTGTCGGCATAGAGCACCTGGGCCACGCCGAGGTTGTACTTGCCCTCGTCGAAGGCCGCCAGACGGTAGCGTTTGCGCAGCCGGAGGTGCCGCCCGTCGCGTTCGAGCGTATCCACGGGGAGACTCTCGACCAGTTCGAGCTTGCCGTCGCGGGGGTCGAAAACCGGAAAGTCGACCACCTGAACCAGGTCCTTCTCCACGTCGATGACGTAGTCGAAGCGGTCGCCGATCATGATGCTGTCGGGCTCGATGTGCGCCGTGACGACGGGCATATTCTGTGCCCGCAACGAGCCGCCCGCAAGGGTCAGCCCGACAAACAGGGCTATGGTTGAGAGACGTTTCATCGCTGTTTGAAAAGTTTCATCAGTTCGGCGACGTAATCGCCGTCGGTGGAGATCGTAGCCGTATCGATGCGGTTGTGTTTGAGCGTGGAGTCGATCCGCTCGCTCAGCTCGCGCCACGAGGCGGCATAGTGGTCGCGCACGGCACGCGACGAGGTGTCGACCCAGACCTTGCGCCCGCTCTCGGCGTCGCGCAGTTCGACGATCCCCACGTCGGGAAGCTCCGTCTCGCGGGGGTCGTAGACCCGGATGCCGACCAGATCGTGGCGGCTGCCGGCGATCTTCAGCGCATCGTCCAGCGCCGCACTATCGTCCGACGAATCCATGAAGTCCGAGAGGATGAAGGTCGTGCAGTGCTTCTTGTTGACGTTCGTCAGAAAGCGGATCGGCTCCGAGAGCTTCGTCCCCGTGGACTGGGGTTGGAAGCCGATCAGCTCGCGGATGATCATCAGGATGTGGCTGCGCCCCTTCTTCGGGGGGATGAACTTCTCGACACGGTCCGAAAAGAAGATGCACCCCACCTTGTCGTTGTTCTGCGAGGCGGAGAAGGCCAGCACGGCGGCGATTTCGGTGATGATGTTCTTCTTCAGGCGGTCGGTCGAGCCGAACATGCGCGAGCCCGAGACGTCGACCACGAGCATCATCGTCAGTTCGCGCTCCTCCTCGTAGACCTTGATGTGGGGTTTGCGCGAACGGGCCGTGACATTCCAGTCAATGTCGCGCACGTCGTCTCCGGCGCGGTATTCGCGGACCTCGGAAAACGACATGCCCCGTCCGCGGAAAGCCGTATGGTACTTTCCGGCAAAGATCTCGTTCGACAGACCCCGGGTCTTGATCTCGATCTTGCGGACGCGTCTGAGAATATCGTTCTCGCTCTCCTGCATCATTAGGGCACGATTACGTTGTTCAGGATATCGGTGATGATCTCCTCGGTGGTGATGTTCTCGGCCTCGGCCTCGTAGGTCAGTCCGATACGGTGGCGGAGCACGTCGTGGCAAACGGCGCGCACATCCTCCGGAATGACGTACCCGCGGCGCCGGATGAAGGCGTAGGCACGGGCGGCCTTGGCCAGCGAGATCGACGCACGCGGCGAACCGCCGTAGGCGATCAGGTTCTGGAGCTTCTGCAGGTTGTACTCGGCCGGTTCACGCGTGGCGAAGATGATGTCGACGATGTACTTCTCGATCTTCTCGTCCATGTAGACATCCTCGACCACCCGGCGGGCCTTGACGATATCCTCCGGCGTAATGACCTTGTTGACCTGGGGCATGCCGGCTCCCGAGAGGTTCATGCGCACGATGTCGCGCTCCTCCTGCTTCTTGGGATAGGAGATCCTGGCCTTGAGCATGAAACGGTCGACCTGTGCCTCGGGCAGCGGATAGGTACCCTCCTGTTCGAGGGGGTTCTGCGTGGCCAGCACCAGGAAGGGCTGCGGCAGAGGGTAGGTGTTGTCGCCAATGGTCACCTGACGCTCCTGCATGGCCTCGAGCAGCGCCGACTGCACCTTGGCCGGCGAACGGTTGATCTCGTCGGCCAGCACGAAGTTGGCGAAGATCGGGCCCTTGCGGACCACGAAATCCTCGCTCTTCTGCGAGTAGATCAGCGTACCGATCAGGTCGGCAGGCAGCAGGTCCGGGGTGAACTGAATACGCGAGAAATCGGCGTCGACGGCCTTGGCCAGCGTCGTGATGGCCAGCGTCTTGGCCAGTCCCGGGACACCCTCCAGGAGGATGTGGCCGTTGGAGAGCAGACCGATCAGCAGCGTGTCGATCAGATGGCTCTGACCCACGATGACCTTGCCCATTTCGGTGCGCAGCGTGTCGACGAATACCGATTCGCGTTCGATGCGCTCGTTGAGTTCCTTGATGTTGATGACTTCGCTCATTGTCTTTTATGTATGTTCGTTGTTTGTTCTGGATCCGTCGTGCAGGACCCCGGAGAACCTGTTCCGGCCGCCCTGTCCGGGAGGCGCCGAAGCCGTCGCGAGCGCACTGCGGCCGGGACCGCTCGGGGTCCTCCCGGCACGGGGTGTTGCGGAAGCTCCCGATCGCAGCGGAAGAACGGGTGCTGAGGGTGTCGTTGCAAAAATTTTAACGATTCGGATGCAAAGTTATTATTTTCTTCGAAAAATATTCCTTCGGAACCTCGTTTTTCGGCGGGGATCCGGGTGTGGCTCGGGCGCCTGCCGGATGAGAGCCGCCGGTTGTGCGGGGCGGCCGGGCGGGGAGGGCGGTGGCGGAGGTCCGGGAC